>CAMFZK010000053.1 GCA_946006915.1 uncultured Clostridia bacterium | reverse complement strand
GGTGCAAACGATAACCTTTCAGGCTGTTATATGGGTATCGCAGTTATGAAAATGCGGCGGAGGAAAGTTATGGATATTCGTATTGGGGATAAACTTTTAATGAAGAAAAACCACCCTTGCGGTAACGCTGTTTTTACGGTTACACGAATCGGAATGGACTTTCGCCTGCGGTGTGACGGTTGCGGCAGGGAAGTTATGCTTCCCCGTGTTAAAGCCGAAAAGGGATTAAAGAAAATTATCAGAGTTGACGGTGAAATGTATGTTTGATAAATTAGAGTCGGTTGTAAACCGCTATGAACAGGTGGGTATTGAACTAACAAGACCCGATGTTGTGTCTAACAACGAACTTTTCAGAAAACTTATGAAAGAACATAGCGAACTTACGCCGATTGTGGAAAAGTATAAAGAATTGCAGGACGCAAAAAAAAGCGAGCAAGAGGCACTTGAAATTTTAGCCGAGCCGAATTTGGATAAAGATTTTAAAGAACTTGCCGAAGAAGAACTTAAAACCGCAAAGGAAAATATTGCGGTCTTTTCGGACCAACTTAAAATTTTGTTACTGCCCAAAGACCCTAACGACCAAAAGAATGTTATTATAGAAATTCGCGGCGGTGCAGGGGGCGAAGAGGCGGCTTTGTTTGCGGGTTCGCTTTTCCGTATGTATTCTATGTATGCTGAAAGTAAACGCTGGAATATTGAAATAAGCAACGCCAATGAAACCGAACTTGGCGGATACAAGGAAATAAGTTTTATGATAGAGGGCGAGGGTGCTTATTCCCGCTTTAAGTACGAAAGCGGTGTGCACCGTGTTCAGCGTGTACCGGATACCGAAACCCAAGGTCGTATCCATACCTCCACCGTTACGGTAGCGGTTTTGCCGGAAGCCGACGAAGTTGAACTTGAAATAAACCCAGCCGACCTTAAAATTGACACTTTCCGTTCTTCGGGTGCGGGCGGTCAGCATATAAACAAAACCTCCTCCGCAATACGTGTAACCCACATTCCCACGGGTACGGTTGTTGAATGTCAGGATGAACGCAGTCAGTTTAAAAATAAAGATAAGGCACTTAAAATTTTAAGAGCACGTCTTTTTGACGAGGAACAAAGAAAGCACGACGAGGCGATTGCATCTGACCGCAAAAGTCAGGTTGGTACGGGCGACAGAAGTGAGCGTATTCGTACCTATAACTACCCGCAAGGCAGGGTGACAGACCATAGAATCGGTTTAACCCTTTATAAATTGGAACAGATATTAAACGGCGACCTTGATGAAGTTATAGATTCGCTTATTACCCACTACCGTGCCGAAATGTTAAAATCCGAGGAAGAACAGTAAATGATAACACAAAAACTGAACGCTGACCGACAGGGTATAAACACCGCCGCCGAAATTTTAAAAAACGGCGGTGTTGTAGCAATTCCAACCGAAACGGTTTACGGTTTAGCGGCGAATGCTTATGACGAAAAGGCAATAAAGGCGGTTTTTAAAGCAAAGGGCAGACCGCAGGATAACCCGCTTATTGTTCATATTTCGGATATGGAAATGCTAAACGAAGTGGCTGAAGATATACCTAAAACCGCATTCCGATGTGCCGAAAAGTTTTGGCCGGGGCCGCTTACAATGGTACTTAAAAGGTCGGATAAAATAAGCGACTGTGTTTCGGCGGGGCTTTCTACCGTTGCGGTTAGAATGCCAAGCGAACAAACGGCACATAAAATTATTAAGGAAAGCCGTTTGCCGTTAGCCGCTCCATCGGCTAATGTTTCGGGCAAACCCAGTCCCACAACATACACCCACGTAATTAACGATTTAGACGGTAAAATCGACGCCGTTGTAATGGGTGCGGAATGTACCGTAGGGGTAGAATCTACCGTTATTACTTTAGCGGGTGAACACCCTGTGCTTTTGCGCCCGGGTGCGGTAACAATTGAGCAATTAAAAGAAATTTTGCCGGATATTACGGTGGATAAAGCCGTTTTGTCCGAACTTGCTCCGGGACAAAAAGCGGCTTCACCGGGAATGAAATACAAACACTATGCCCCACAAACCGAAACCTTTTTGGTAGAAGGGGAAAACTTTGCCGATTTTGTAAACACAAAACAGAATGCTTTGGCGGTTTGTTTTGCCGAGGAAAGCGAGCAGATAAAAATACCTAAAATTGTTTACGGCACAAACACTAACCCCGAAACATTTGCAAATAAACTTTTCGGGGTATTAAGGGAGGTTGACAAAACGGGTGTAAAAACGGTTTTTGTTCACGCTCCCGAAAAAAGCGGTGTCGGTCTTGCGGTTTATAACCGTTTAATAAGGGCGGCGGCATTTAAGGTGATTAAATTATGAGCATTGTTATAGGTCTTACAGGTCCTACCGGTTCGGGCAAAAGCAGTACCGAAAAAGTGTGCCGAAAATACGGCATTAAAAGTGTGGATTGCGATAAAACGGCAAGAAAAGCCACCGAAAAAGGAACAGACGGACTTTTGGCACTTACAAAGGTTTTCGGGCAGGACATTTTGGAACAAGACGGCAGTTTAAACCGTAAATTACTTGCAAAAAAGGCGTTCTCTACAAAAGAAAACACCGAACTTTTAAACAAAACCCTTTTGCCGTTCATAAAGGAATTGGTTTTAAAGGAAATTGAGGGAAATGTTGTTTTGCTTGACGCACCAACCCTTTTTGAAAGCGGACTTAACTCCATTTGTTTTAAAACAATAGCGGTGATAAGCAACCGAGAAATCAGACGAGAACGAATAATTAAGCGGGATAATTTAACAAAAGAACAAGCCGAAACCAGAATGTCGGCAGGAAAAAGTGATGATTTTTTCAAACAAAATGCAAACTATATAGTATATAACAATTCCGATGAAGAAACATTTTTGTTGGAATTTGAAAAGGTTTTAACCGAAATTTTAAAGATGGGAGAAAAGTTATGAGTGAAATAAAAGAATTAAAGGAAAAACTGTTTTTAAACAGGAAAAACGGGCTTTCTGCTGCGAGTGAAGAAACCGTAAATTCCGCTTACCAATACGCAAAGGGATATAAAAATTTTTTGGACAACGCCAAAACCGAGCGTGAGGCAGCAAAAACAGCGATTTCTTTGGCAGAGCAAAAGGGTTTTGTACCTTTTGAAATCGGCAAAGAGTATAAAGCGGGGGACAAAGTTTACTTTAATAACCACGGCAAAACGGTTGCTTTTGCGGTTATCGGTAAACAAACGGCGGATAACGGCATAAATATTACCGCCGCGCATATTGATTCTCCCCGTTTAGATCTTAAGCCAAACCCTCTTTATGAGGATAGCGAACTGGCACTTTTTAAAACCCATTACTACGGCGGACTTAGAAAATACCAATGGACCGCAGTACCGCTTGCAATTCACGGCGTTTTTGCCTTAAAGGACGGCACGGTGAAAGAGGTTTCGATAGGTGAAAAGGAAGACGAACCCAAGTTTGTTATAAACGATTTACTTCCGCACCTTTCGGCAGAGCAAAACAAACGCACCCTGTCGGACGGAATTAAAGGCGAAGAACTTAACGTTTTGGTAGGAAGCCGCCCCTTTAAAGCCGACGAGGGAAGCGAACTTGTAAAACTTAATATTTTAAACCTTTTAAATCAAAAATACGGCATCTCGGAAGATGATTTTCTTTCGGCAGAACTTGAAATGGTGCCCGCTCATAAAGCGTGTGACATTGGGTTTGACGGTTCGCTTATCGGTGCTTACGGTCAGGACGACCGTGTTTGCGCTTATCCTGCACTTACCGCAATTTTAGAGGTAGAAAACCCCGAAAAAACCGCACTTGCAATTTTGGCAGATAAGGAAGAAATCGGCTCTACCGGCAATACGGGACTTGAATCGGACTTCTTGCGTTATGTAATCGGCGATATTGCTAAAATGCAAAGGGTTGACGCTACGGTAGCACTTCGCAATTCCAAGTGCCTTTCGGCAGACGTTAATGCCGGCTTTGACCCCACTTTCCCCGACGTTATGGACAGAAGAAACGCATCTTTCTTAAATTACGGTGTAGTTGTTACAAAGTACACCGGTGCCAGGGGTAAATCCGGCACATCGGACGCATCGGCAGAATATGTGGCTTATGTACGCAATATGCTTGATAAAGCGGGCATAGTTTGGCAAACAGGCGAACTCGGTAAGGTAGATTTAGGCGGCGGCGGTACGGTTGCTATGTTTATTGCCAATATGGGCGTAGATGTTATTGATTTAGGCGTGCCGGTGCTTTCAATGCACGCTCCGTTTGAAACCACCTCTAAATTTGATGTTTATATGTGCTACAAAGCAATGTATGAATTTATGAAATAATAACCAACCGTAATTTTTCACATATAATGTTATTGACCTAGGTCAATAATTTTAAGGGTGTGGAAGTATGTTATACGACAG
Organism: uncultured Clostridia bacterium; assembly: GCA_946006915.1. Lineage (GTDB taxonomy): Bacteria > Bacillota > Clostridia > Oscillospirales > Acutalibacteraceae > UBA737. The sequence goes on along the minus strand of CAMFZK010000053.1, from coordinate 2,437 downwards.
ATGTTCAAATAATTCTCATGACAGATGCGGATGCGCTGTACGGCTTTGTGTGAACAGAGTGGTTGCCATATTGGCAATACTTTTGGCATTGGTAATCGGAACGGTTTTAGGCAGTTACTTTGCAAGTACCTTTATTGAAGCAATAATTCCTTTAATAATTTTTGCGGTTGGTTTGTTACTTGCCATTGTGCTTATTTATGTATTTTTCGGTTGCAGATGCTCTAACCGTTGCCGTGAGGAATAAAATTTAAGCCACCCCACACGGGTGGCTTTTTAAAGGAAATAAAAAATGCAAAGAATTACAAGTGAATTACAACATAAAAAAATGACCGAAACCCCTATTAAGCGTTTGTTAATCTCTTTGTCGTTACCGTCGGTTATAAATATGCTTTTATCTTCGGTTTATAATATGGCGGATACATATTTTGTAACAAGTTTGGGTGACTGTGCAATAGCGGGTGTGGGAATAGTTTTTTCCATACAGTCGCTGATACAGGCGGTAGGTTTTGGGGTTGCAATGGGAGGTAGCAGTATAGTTTCCCGAAAATTAGGGGAAAAGGATAATGCTGCGGCAAATAAATTTGCCTCAAGTTCCATTGTTATGGGGCTTTTTTCGGGAACGGTTATTGCCGTAATTTGCATTGCGGTTTTAAACCCGCTTTTGCGGAGTATAGGCGCTACCGAAACAATTTTACCATTTGCCCGTGACTACGCCACAGTAATACTTCTTGCGGCACCGCTTATGTGTACTTCCTTTGTTTTAGGTCCTCTGCTTCGGGCAGAGGGACGAGCCACCTTTTCAATGTTTGTAGGTGTTTTGGGCGGTTTTTTAAATATGGGTTTAGACCCGATTTTTATTTTTGTATTAAAACTAGGGGTAAAAGGTGCGGCAATAGCAACGGCGGCAAGCCAGGTTATAAGTTTTTCGGTTGCAATGTCGTTTTACATATTAGGCAAGGGTGTTATTAAAATTTCACCCAAGTTTATAAGCCGTAATCTGAAAGATTATTACCTTATTATAAAAACCGGTATCCCCACCGTGTTCAGGCAGGGACTTGGCAGTGTTGCTACCGCACTTTTAAATGTAAGGGTGAAAATTTACGGAGATGCGGCGGTTGCGGCGGTTTGCCTTGCAAACAAGGTTTATATACTTATCCGTTCGGTAATTTTGGGTGTGGGACACGGTTTTCAACCCGTTGCAGGTTATAATTACGGTGCAAAACGGTATAACCGTGTTAAAAAAGCGTTTGTTTGGGCAACTGTTTTCGGCACGGTTGTTGCCGTAACAGGTGCGTTGTGTTGTGCAACCGTGCCGCAGGGCATTATCAGGGTTTTGGGTGCAAGTAATCCGCAGGTTGCAAAAATCGGCGGACGTCTTTTGTTGCTTTACAGTATAGAACTGCCTCTTTTGGGATTTTCCTCGTATGTTAATATGATGTATCAGTCCTTGGGGTTTGTGAAAGGTGCAACATTTTTGGCAAGTTGCCGTCAGGGTGTGTTTTTTATACCGCTGATTTTGGTTTTGCCAACCTTTTTGGGAATGAACGGCGTGCTTTTGTCCCAACCTATTGCGGATTTACTAACCTTTGTAACTTCCGTCCCGTTTTGTGTGTGGTTTATGTTAAAGGTGCTGAAGGAAAATTAGTCTGACTTACCGCACTAAATCCGTTTTGCATTTTCCTTTGAGGTGTTAACGGAAGAAATGAGTAATCTTCGTATAGAGCCACAATCGTGCAAAATATCCTTTGCTATATCAGCGGATATGATATCTGATTTTTGTGCTATTTCAATCCAATATTCTGTTTCATAGCATTCTTTTAAGGCAATTTGCAACTTAGCAATAAAATCGGGACGGCTATGTGCATACTTTGCTTCACGAATATTTGCACCAATACCGGTGCCACTCCTTTCGAGTTGATTGGATAAAGAATAATGTCCCTTGATTGTATCGGTTAACTTTAATATTTGAATTGCGAAGTTTGTTGACATATCAGCAAGTTTATTTTCAGCCATACGAACACCTCTTTAAAATCATTATACTATTAACATAACGGTTTTTCAATGAAATCGCACAAGTGCGATGAAATCCTCGCATAGTTCGGATGAAATCTGCTAACGCAGATGAAATTAAATCCGTCTTTCTCCCGACCAAGTCGGATTTCATCACGAAGTGATTTCATCTCACAATAGTGGGATTTATCCCGTCCGAAAGGACGGATTTAGTTGAAAATAACCCACACTTGTCGTAGACAAATGTGGGTTATTTTCTGGCGCAGAGAGAGGGATTCGAACCCTCGGTGCAGTATTAGTGCACACACGATTTCCAATCGTGCGCCTTAGACCAGCTCAGCCATCTCTGCATACGTTATTTAGAACACCATATTAGTATAATACCTGTCTCTTATACACATCTGACGCTGCCGACGATACTCCTTGT
>CAMFZK010000052.1 GCA_946006915.1 uncultured Clostridia bacterium | reverse complement strand
TCCACAGGACGCACTCGAACAAAATGCTGCCAATTCCGCCACACCCGCATATTTTTGGAAATGCTTATTTCACGAATACAACCAGAATAAAAAACGAAAAGATGATCAATGCAACAATCAGATTCAAAATCGCTATCCGGCGATTGGTTTTCCAGTTAGAAAAAGTATTTACCAAGAAAATGATACCCATAAGAGGCATATATAAATACGGTGCGTTTTTCCAAACGCCAAACAATTGCAACATTGCCAATACAATAACGACTACGGAGCAGAAAATACTTACTACGCTTGCGATTATGTTGAATATTGGCTTTTCCTTCCACATCATCGTTTACCCTCCGGACAGCAAATGCTATCTGCGAAATTTTCGCCACACCCGCATATTACCGTACTATTTTACTTTATTAACTGCTTTTTGTCAAGTATTTTAAAGGAAAAATAGAAACAGTAGATATTAGACATAATCCCTCCGCCGGAGTTTGCGATTCGCCTACCCTTAGGAAAGGCAGGCGAATCCAGCCGTAAGTAGAAAATACAGCCGTGTGAGAGCTATCCCTACAAAAAATTACAGTTTTGCTATTGTTTCCATTAAATAGTCACCGAACTGCGAACAGGTTGCACCGTCCTCGTGTCCCGTGATTACATACTTCTTTTCAACCTCGGTGCAGATGTGGAGCGCTTGGTTAAGTTTATTGGCTTTTTCTACATAACCGATATGGCGCAGGAGCATTTCAGTTGCTTTAAACATACTTGTCGGGTTAGCGAAAGCCCCTCTGCCCGTTTCAATCATACGCGGAGCAGAGCCGTGTATTGCTTCGAACATAGCGTAAACATCGCCTAAATTAGCACTACCTGCCGTTCCGACACCACCCTGAATCTGTGCTGCCTCGTCGGTGATAATATCGCCGTAGAGGTTAGGCAGCAGGAAGACTTGGAACTTGTCCCTTATGCGTTCGTTCACGAGGTTTGCGGTCATAATATCAATGTACCAGTCCTCTGCCTCGATACCGGGGTAATCCTTTGCAACCTCGTGGCAAAGTTCGGAGAACTTGCCATCGGTCTTCTTCATAATATTTGCCTTTGTAACAATGGCAACACTTGTTTTGCCGTTATTTTTAGCATACTCAAATGCGGCACGGGCGATACGCCTTGTTCCCTCATTAGTTGTAACTTTGAAATCGAAAGCCAAGGTATCCGGAATTTCAACGCCTCGGCTGCCTAAAACATACTCGCCCTCGGTATTCTCACGGAAAAAAGTCCAGTCTATGCCAAGTTCAGGCACAGCCACGGGGCGAACATTTGCATAAAGGTCTAATTCACGGCGCATTGCAACATTTGCGCTTTCAAGCGTGCCGCCCTTAAGGGTGGTAGTCGGTGCTTTCAAGATAACATTGCATGCCTTGATTTCGGCTAAAACATCATCGGGAATTGCTTTATTGTGAGCAATACGGTTTTCGATAGTCAAACCCTCAATAGTGCGGAGTTCGATTTTGCCCGCCGCAATTTCGTCCTTTAAAATAAACTGCAAAAGACGTTCTGACTCGGCGGAAATAATCGGTCCTATACCGTCTCCGCCGCAGATACCGATTATGATTTTAGAAAGTGCCGAATAATCGGTAACCCTTTTGTCCTGCTCCATTTTGCGCTCACGTGCGATTTGTTCGGTTAAAATACTTCTGAATTGTTCAACCGCCGCATCAATATACTTATCCATCTTAATATTCTCCATTCTTTGTATATTCAAGCAGTCCGCCTGCTTTTAAGATTGCTTTTTGCCTATCGGTAAAGGAACAGCAAAGGGTGAATGTTTCGCCTGTGGTTTCGTCCTTTAGTTCAATTTCGCCCTTGTCCATACCGTCAAATACATTTGTTAAGGAAAGTTTATCCCCTTGGTTAAGTTTGTCATAATCATCGGCATTTTTAAATGTTAAAGGCATAATGCCTGCATTTATAAGGTTTGCAACGTGAATACGGGCAAAACTTTTGGTAATAACAACTCGTACACCTAAATACATAGGAACAAGTGCCGCATGTTCACGTGAAGAGCCCTGACCGTAGTTACTTCCGCCTACGATAATTGATTTACCGAGTGCCTTTGCACGTTCGGGGAATGTGGTATCACACACTCCGAAACAGAACTGCGATAAATGCGGAATATTTGAACGGTAAGGAAGAATTTTAGCACCCGCCGGCATAATATGGTCGGTGGTGATATTGTCCCCAACCTTTAATACCAATTCGGCGGTCAAACTGTCGGTCTGGGGTTTGCTTTCGGGGAAGGGTTTAATGTTAGGTCCGCGTAAAATTTCAAGATTTTCGGCTTCTTTCACACTTGCGGGTTCAATTACCGCAGAATCGTCAATCTTGAAACTTTCGGGCATTTTAATTTCGGGCATTTCGCCTAACTGCCTCGGGTCGGTAATATAACCGGTCAAAGCTGCCGCAACCGCAGTTTCGGGCGAAACAAGATATACACTTGCATCCGCAGTACCGCTGCGTCCTATAAAGTTACGGTTAAAGGTACGAAGTGATACACCGGCGGAATTTGGTGAAAATCCCATTCCTATACAAGGACCGCAGGCACATTCCAAAAGACGTGCACCCGATGCTAAAATATCACCTAATGCACCGCAATCTGCAAGCATTGAAAGCACTTGTTTAGAACCGGGAGAAATTGAAAGACTAACCGACGGGTCAATGGTTTTACCCTTTAAAAGGGCGGCAACCTTTAACATATCTAAAAGTGATGAGTTAGTACAAGAACCGATACAAACTTGGTCAACTTTAGTACCCTTTAAAGATTCGACCGTTACAATATTATCGGGACTGTGAGGACAGGCAATTAAGGGTTTTAACTCATTTAAGTCAATGTCGATAATACGGTCATATTCTGCGTCGGCATCGGAGGAGAGTTCTACATAATCCTCGCCCCTGCCCTCGGCTTCTAAAAATGCTTTTGTAACTTCGTCCGACGGGAAAATAGAGGTTGTAGCACCAAGTTCCGTACCCATATTTGTAATTGTTGCACGTTCTGGAACAGAAAGATATTTAATACCTTCCCCGCCCCATTCAATAATAGCGCCTACACCGCCTTTAACCGACAGTATACGCAAAATTTCAAGACTGATATCCTTTGCGGTAACAAAGGGGTTTAATTTACCTATAAGGTTTACTTTATACATTTTAGGCATTGTAATATAATATGCACCGCCGCCCATTGCAACCGCAACGTCAAGACCGCCCGCACCCATAGCAAGCATACCGATACCGCCGCCTGTGGGAGTATGGCTGTCCGACCCGATTAAGGTTTTACCCGGTTTGCCGAAACGTTCAAGGTGAACTTGGTGGCAAATGCCGTTGCCGGGACGTGAAAAATAAATACCGTGTTTTTTACAAACCGACTGTATGTATCTGTGGTCATCGGCATTTTCAAAGCCCGATTGCAAGGTATTATGGTCGATATAAGCAACACTGCGTTCGGTTTTTACCCTATCGAGTCCCATTGTTTCAAATTCGAGATATGCCATTGTTCCTGTGGCATCTTGAGTTAAAGTTTGGTCGATTTTAAGTGCAACTTCACTTCCTACGGTCATATCACCGCTTAACATATGTGACTTAATGATTTTTTGTGCAATAGTTAAACCCATTTTTATTAGTCCTTTCCGATTATATGATGATAAGCATTTTTAACGTGCTGTGATGCGTACTTTTCCGCAAGTTCGGGGTTATGTTCTGCAATAGCATTAAATATATTCCTGTGTTCTGCTACCGATTCGGTTGCACGTGATTTTGACTGAATAGATGCTTTGCGGTATTTTTGGATTTTTTTATGTAAAGATAAAAGAATATTATGAAATATTACACTGCCCGAAAGATTGTAAAGTGTTTCGTGGAACTTATTATCCATAACTTTAATTTGTTCCGCATCGTGTTTTTGAAGGTAAAATTCCTGCAATTCCAAAACCGATTTAAGTTTTTCAATTTCTTCATCTTTGGAATTATTTGCGGCAAGGGAAGCCGCAAGACCTTCAAGTTTTTCACGGACAATGAAAATATCGTCCAAGTCCTTTTGAGTAATACCCAATACCAAAGAACCCTTGGCATTTTCTTTTATTAAGCCCTCCTGTTCAAGACGGCGAAGTGCCTCTCTTATCGGGGTACGGCTTACACCTAACTGTTCGCAAAGTTTTCCTTCGGTTAAAACATCACCTCTGGCATATTTACCGCTTAAAATATCGGTTTCCAGCACTTCGTAAACCTGGTCCGCTAGAGAAATATTTTTATGGTCTATCATACATCTTCTCCTTATAAACGGCGAAATTTACCGCCGGATAATTCTTCGATTTTGGTTTCAAGTTCGGCAGTTGAAAGGGTAGTCTGTCTTCCGTCTTCGTATTCGGTGTCAATCCATTCTTTAAGTTTAATAACCAACGGATCTTTTTTATCAACCTCACTATCACCTGACAGATTGTAGTTATTGTTTATCCAATAAGCAATACCGGCAAGACCGCTTGCTTTACCCACAAGTACCGAAGCGGGACGGTTTAAAATTTTCTTTGTATTAAAAATATTGTAAATTTCTTCGTCTTTTAAAAGACCGTCAGCGTGGATACCCGCCCTTGTAACATTAAAGTTTTTACCTACAAAGGGTGTCATAACCGGAATTTTATAACCTATTTCATTGCGGAAGAAATCTGCAATTTCGGTAATAACGGTGGGGTCCATACCGTCAAACGAGCCACGGAAGGATGCATATTCCATAACCATTGCTTCAAGCGGAACATTACCTGTACGTTCCCCTATTCCTAAAAGCGAACAGTTAACGGCAGAAGCACCGTAAAGCCAAGCGGTAGAAGCGTTGGCAACGGCCTTGTAAAAATCGTTATGACCGTGCCATTCAAGCAATTCGCTGGGTACATCGGAATAATGCTGTAAACCGTAAATAATACCCGGTACACTGCGGGGAATTACAACTTCCGGGTACGGAACACCGTAACCCATAGTATCGCAAGCACGTATTCTAACAGGTATTCCCGCATCACGTGACATTTTCATCAGTTCGTTTACAAAGGGAACAACAAAACCGTAAAAATCGGCTCTTGTAATATCTTCAAGGTGGCAACGGGGCATAACACCCGCCTCGAACGCCTCCGCAACCGTAGCAAGATATGTATCCATTGCCTGTTTTCTTGTCATTTTAAGTTTTTTGAAAATGTGGTAATCACTGCAGGAAACCAAAATACCGGTTTCACGGATGCCTAAATCTTTAACAAGTTTAAAATCTTCTTTGGTTGCTCTTATCCAGGTTGTAATTTCGGGGAATTTGAGCCCCAATGCCTGACATTCTTCTATTGCTTTTCTGTCCTTTTGACTGTATACAAAAAATTCGGTTTGACGGATAATACCGTAAGGTCCGCCGAGTTTTGAAAGCAATTTATAAATTTCCACTATCTGTTTTACCGAATACGGCTCTACCGACTGTTGACCGTCCCTTAAAGAAGTATCGGTAATCCAAATATCTTTAGGCATACCGATAGGCACTCTGCGGTGGTTAAAGGCAACACGGGGTACGCTGTCATAAGAATACAATTCACGGTACAAATTCGGTTCTTCTATATCTTGCAGCGAAAATTTATATGTATCTTGTTCAAGCAAATTTGTTTTGTTAGATAATTCAAACATAGTAACACTCCTTGCATAACTGTATACAATTATACTCGTATTTTAAAATTTGTCAATACCTATATACCAAAAAACGGCTAAAAAGCCGTTTTTTATATATTTATATTCATTTGAAGGTCGAAAAATTCCGAAACAGAGTTGGTATTAAGATTTATAACGGTTCTAAGTTTCTTTTTTGCGTACAAAAGTGTGTTGCGTGTTCCGCCCGGTTTTCCGTCATACCAGGTAACAACATAATCACTGTTGTCCACCATAAATTTGTTGCGGTTGTGGTAACACCCGTTATGGTAATCTTTAGACAAAACAACCGTTTCGTCCGAATATTTTAAAATACCCTCGTACCTTTCTTTCCATTCCTCGGGGTAAGGGTTTTGTTGGTTTTCAAAAGGTACTACACAAACAAGTTTAATATACGGAATTTTGGTTTTAAAATAAAGCACCGTTTCGGCGGCAAGTATATCAAAACCCATTGCCATACCGGTATAAAAAATTCGGCATCCGTCATCAATTAGGGACTTTAAGGTGGTATAAAGGTGTTTTTCAAAAATTTCAAAATTTAAATCATCGCTATTAAGTTTAAAAGGGAATTTTGAAGGTCTGTATCCCGAAAAACAGCATTTTTTGTAAATCAATGAAGTATCCATAAGACCATTATACCGAACAAATGTTTATTTGTCAATAATTTAAACTTTTTCAACCTTAATTAGACTTGTATTTCCCGATTTACCGTTAGTAACACCGCCGGTAATTACAATTTTATCACCGTCATTAAGGTTCAAAGTTTTTTTGGTTAATTTTTGTGCTTTGTAAAACAACACATCGGTAGAGGGATAATTTTCGCACATAACCGGAATAACCCCCCAAGAAAGGGAAAGTTTATGCCAGGTTTTAATGTCGGTTGTAAGGCCTACAATATCAACAGGCGGACGGAAACGTGAAACCATTCTTGCCGTCATTCCCGAAAGACTGCAAACGGTAATTGCTTTGGCATCAATATCAATAGCCATTCCGCAGGTAGCGTGGGAAATTGCGTCAACCGTATTTTTAATTTTAAATTCCGCAGATAAAAACCGCTTTTTATAGTGAATGTTCTTTTCGGTACTTTCGGCAATTCTTGCCATAGTCTCCACCGAAAGGACGGGATATTTGCCTGCGGCGGTTTCGCCCGAAAGCATAATAGCGCTTGTACCGTCATAAACGGCGTTTGCAACGTCGGATATTTCGGCACGGGTAGGACGTGCGTTGGTTATCATAG
>CAMFZK010000051.1 GCA_946006915.1 uncultured Clostridia bacterium | reverse complement strand
CCGCAGGTTGCCGCAATAATTACTAAAATTAACGCCGAATTTAAAAAGGAATTAAAAGGACAGCACAGCGAACTTTTAATTTTGCAAAACGGTACGGTTAATATGGCATACCTTGCTTGTTACTGTTCGCAGTTTATTAACGGTGTTGCCGAAATTCACACCGAAATTTTAAAGCGGGATGTTTTGAACGGTTTTTATAACCTTTATCCGCAAAAATTCCAAAACAAAACCAACGGTATTACCCAGCGCAGATGGTTGGCACTTTGCAATCCTAAACTTTCTGCCCTTATTACCGAACTTTTGGGAAGTAAGCGGTGGATAACCGATTTAACCCAACTTAAAAAGTTGGAAAAATATGCCGACGATACTGAAATTTTGCAAAGATTTATTGCAATAAAGCAGGAAAACAAACAAAAACTTGCCGATTTTGTTTATAAAAAAGAGGGTGTACGGCTTAATACAGATACTGTTTTCGACAGTCAGATAAAACGTCTTCACGAATATAAACGCCAACTGCTTAACATTCTTTGCATTTTGGAACTTTATTTTGAAATTAAAGAGGGAACAATTAAAGATTTTACCCCCACAACCTTTATTTTCGGTGCAAAGTCCGCTCCCGGTTATGAGAGGGCAAAGGGAATTATTAAACTTTGTAACGAAGTGGCAAAGTTAATTGAAAAGGACGAAAAAGTAAATAAGTATATTAAGGTTTTATTTGTTTCGGACTATAATGTTTCCTATGCCGAAAAAATTATAGCGGCAACCGACGTTTCGGAACAAATTTCCACCGCAGGCACCGAAGCATCCGGCACAGGCAATATGAAACTAATGCTTAACGGTGCGGTAACCTTGGGAACTTATGACGGCGCTAATATTGAAATTGTCAAAGAAGCAGGACAGGAAAACAACTATATTTTCGGCGCACGGGTAGAGGATATAGAAAAAATTAAGAAAACTTATAACCCAAAAGAAATATATAACTCTGACAAACGCATTAAGCGTTGCCTTGACGCATTGACAGACGGCACTTTGTCTGACGGCGGAACAGGAATTTTCCGTGAACTTTACAATGCGATTTTAGAAGGTGCTTCTTGGCACAAACCCGACCATTACTATCTGCTTTTGGATTTTGCAGACTTTTTGGAAACTAAAATCAAACTTAATAAGGACTATAAGAACAGGTTCGAGTTTGCTAAAAAACAATGGCTTAATATGTGTAATGCGGGGAAATTTTCTTCCGACCGCACAATTAAAGAATACGCAAAAGATATTTGGAAAATTAAATAAACGTTATAAAAAAGCAGCCCTTTTGCAGTAAAACGGCTGCTTTTCTTTGACCCTTTAAGCCGAAATTTGTCTTTTTAAAGAGGCAATTAAAGGTGGAAAAAGGTCGAACTTTGTGCATATTTAACAAATTTTGTCAAAAACATTTTTTATTAGTTTTGGAAAATTCACAAAAATTACTTGAAAAATAAAATTAAAGTGGTATAATTATATATGTAAATAGCATAAGTTTGTATTCTTAACAATATAATTTGAAAAGATACAAAAATCGGACAGGAGTGTTGATTGTGGCAAATAAAAAATGTGTTGCAATGCTTTTAGCGGGTGGACAGGGCAGTCGGCTTGGCGTGCTTACAAGCAAAATCGCAAAACCCGCAGTACCTTACGGCGGTAAATACCGTATTATAGATTTTCCGCTTTCCAACTGTACTAATTCAGGCATTGATACGGTAGGTATTCTCACCCAGTATAAACCCCTTGAACTTAACGATTACATTGGTTCAGGCAAACCGTGGGACTTAAACAGAACAGGCGGCGGCGTACATATTTTACCCCCCTACCACGGTCAAAAGGGCGGTAACTGGTACAAAGGAACAGCTAATGCTATCTACCAAAATTTAGAATTCATTGAAAGATACAACCCCGAATATGTCCTTATTCTTTCGGGCGACCATATCTATAAAATGGACTACTCGCTTATGCTTGAAAGCCATATCGAATCGGGTGCTGCTTGTACTATTGCCGTTTTGGAAGTTTCTATGGAAGAGGCCTCCCGTTTTGGTATTATGAACACCAAAGAAGACGGCACAATTTACGAATTTGAAGAAAAGCCGAAAAATCCCAAAAGCAATTTGGCTTCTATGGGTATTTACATTTTCGATTGGAAAAAGTTAAAATACTATTTGACCGAAGATGAAAAGAACCCCGAATCTTCTAATGACTTCGGTAAAAATATTATTCCCTCAATGCTTGGCAACGGGGAACTTTTAAAGGTTTACCGCTTTGCCGATTATTGGAAAGACGTTGGTACGGTTGATTCCTTGTGGGAGGCAAACCTTGACCTTTTAAATCCCAAAATTGACCTTAATTTGGGGGACAAGGACTGGAGAATTTACTCAAGAAACGAAGCCGCACCGCCGCAGTACATATCGGCGGAGGCAGAGGTTGAAAATTCCCTTATTACCGACGGATGCGATATTTCGGGCAAGGTAGATTATTCTATTTTGTTTAAAAACGTAACAATAGAAGAGGATACAAGCGTAGAATATTCACTTATAATGCCGGGTGCGGTTATTAAAAAGGGTGCTAAAGTACGCTACTCGATAATTGCCGAAAATGCCGTTGTAGAAGAAAATGCACAAATCGGTGAAGACCCGCAAAACGCCGAAACGGCAAATTGGGGTATTACCGTTGTGGGTGATAATTTAACAGTTGGTAAAAATGCCAAAATTTCGGCAAATAAAATGATTGTAGAAGATGTTAAGGAGGGTGAAGAAGTATGAAAAGAACAACGGTTTCAGGTTTAATTTTCGCTAATGCGGATGACGGTAAACTAAAAAAACTAACCGCTAACCGTTCTATGGCTTCGGTACCATTTGGTGCAAGATACCGTATGATAGACTTTACCCTTTCAAATCTTGTAAACGCAGGGGTAAATTCGGTAGGTATTGTAACTAAAGAAAACTACCGTTCGCTTATGGATCACGTTGGAAGCGGTGTTTACTGGGATTTAGACCGTAAAAACGGCGGACTTTATATTATTCCTCCGTATTCTAAAAAAGGTATTAAAAAATACACCGGCTCAATTTCGGGACTTAATGCGGCAATGGATTTTATAGACCGTTGCGGAAGCGAGTATATTGTACTTTGCAGTCCACACGCAATTGCTAATATTGATATTTCAGCCGCACTTGATTTCCACAAAGAAAAGAATGCCGACGTTACGGTTATTTACAAAAACGATTATCCGCCGCAGGAATCTTACGAAAAAATTATTCTCTCTCTTGACGGTGAACAAAAAATAACTAAAATGACCTTTACCGCCGGGAAAGAAAAAGTGCCTTTCGGAATAGGTGTTACAATTATCGGCCGAAAACTTTTAATGAAACTGATAGACGAAGCGGTAGACGGTGATTTAGTTAACTTTACACGTGACGTTATTTCCAAAAAACTTAAAACATTAAATGTTTACGGTTTTGAACATACCGAATTTATTGCGGTTATGGATAACACCCATACATATTATCAGGCAAGTATGGCGTTACTAAACCGTGATGTAAGAAAGCAACTTTTCAACCCCGAAAGACCTATTTTCACCAAAGTGCGGGACAGTATGCCCACAAGATACGGCACAAAAGCAGATGTTACCGATTCTATTATAGGTGACGACTGTGTGATTGACGGTACGGTTAAAAACAGTATAATCTTCCGCGGTGTTAAAATCGAAAAAGGCGCTGTTGTGGAAAACTGCATTTTAATGCAGGAAACAAAGGTAGGCGAAAACGCAGAACTTAACAACGTAATTGCCGATAAAAATACCGTTATCGGTGCTAAAATGGTATTAAAAGGAACCGAACAAAGACATTGCTTTGTTGAAAAAAATCAAGTTCTTTAAGGAGAAGTTTATGAAAGTATTATTCGCTGCAAGTGAAGCATATCCTTTTGCTATGTCGGGCGGACTTGCAGATGTAGCAGGTGCGCTTCCCAAAGCACTTAGAAAAAGATTTGTAGGATGCAGAATTATTTTACCGCTTTACGGCACAATTTCCGAAGAATTAAGAAACAAGATGACCTTTGTTTGTTCGGTTACAGTGCCTGTTTCGTGGAGACGGCAGTATTGCGGTGTTTTTGAAGCACATGTAGACGGCGTTATTTATTACTTTATAGATAATCAGTACTACTTTAAAAGGGATTCTCTTTACGGACATTATGACGATGCCGAAAGATTTACCTTCTTTTCCCGTGCCGTGCTTGAAGTTTTGCCACATATCGGCTTTAAACCCGATATTATCCACTGTAATGACTGGCAGACTGCTTTAATTCCCGTTTATCTTGACGCTTTTTATAAGGGTTCCGAATTTTATAAGGACATTAAAACGGTATTTACCATTCATAATATTCAGTACCAAGGTCAGTACGGCGGTGAAATTTTAGGCGATGTTTTAGGTTTGCCCGAAGAACGCAGAGGTATTGTGGAATATGATGACTGCATAAACTTTATGAAAGGCGCTATTCAATGTGCCGATAAGGTTACAACCGTTTCACCTACCTACGCAAACGAAATTTTAAGCCCGTATTATTCCCACGGACTTGATACAATCTTAAAACAGTTTACCTATAAAACCACTGGTATTGTAAACGGAATTGACGTTGATGTTTACAATCCCGAAACCGATAAGTTGATATACAAAAACTTTACGGTGGAGGATATTTCGGGTAAGGCGGTTAACAAAGCGTCCTTACAAAAGGAGTTAGGGTTACCCCAAAAACCCGATACACCGGTAATAGGAATTGTTACCCGCCTTGTTAAACACAAGGGTATTGACCTTGTTAAATGTGTGTTTGAAGAAATCATAAACCAAGATGTGCAGTTTGCTATTTTGGGTTCGGGCGAATGGGAATTTGAAACATTTTTCTATGAAATGTCTAAAAAATATCCCGAAAAAGTCGGTCTTAAACTTGGCTTTAATCCCACCCTTGCACACAGAATTTATGCAGGAGCGGATATGTTTTTAATGCCAAGCCAAAGCGAACCCTGCGGTTTAGCACAAATGGTGGCACTCCGTTACGGTACTATTCCCATTGTTCGTGAAACAGGCGGTCTTAATGATACTATTAAGGACAGTCACGACGGTTTCGGCAACGGATTTACCTTTAAAAACTACAATGCACACGATATGAAATATACCGTTATGCGTGCATTGGAGGGATATAAACATAAAGAAGGTTGGAACATTTTGCGTGAGCGTGCAATGAAGTGTGACAACAGTTGGAAAACTTCTGCCAACGCTTATTTGGGACTTTATAAAGAAATTGTGGAGAAGTAGTAAAAAAGGGTTGTTATTTTTTAACAACCCTTTTATAATGTTATTGAGGTGGTTTTTTTGTTAGATATTTTAAAATCAATTTTTTTAGGTATCATTGAGGGTATAACCGAATGGTTGCCGATAAGCAGCACAGGGCATTTAATTATTGCCGATGAGTTTATAAAACTTAATATGAGCGAAGATTTTATGCAAATGTTTAATGTGGTTATCCAACTTGGCGCTATTTTGGCGGTTGTGGTTATTTACTTTAAACAAATGTGGCCTTTTACCCTTAAAAAAGAGGAACACTATATTAAAAAAGATGTTTTTTCTATGTGGTTTAAGGTAATAGTTGCAATTTTGCCCGCCGCAATAATCGGTATCCCGCTTGACGATTTGTTTGAAGAAAAGTTTCATAATTACATAGTGGTATCTTTGGCGCTTATTGTTTACGGTATTGCGTTTATAGTAATAGAAAAGCGTAATAAACAATTAAAACCAAAGGTAGAAAGTATTGGTGAAATGACCTATAAGACGGCATTTTTGATTGGCTGTTTCCAAGCACTTTCCTTAATTCCCGGCACTTCAAGGAGCGGTTCTACAATTTTGGGTGCAATTTTAATAGGTGTTTCCCGTGTTACTGCGGCACAGTTCAGTTTCTATATGGCAGTACCCGTAATGTTCGGTGCAAGTTTTATAAAACTTTTAAAATTCGGTCTTGACTTTACTTCCACAGAAGTTATAATACTACTTGTAGGTATGGTTACGGCGTTTTTGGTTTCGGTAATTGCCATTAAATTCCTAATGAACTATATTAAAAAGCGTGATTTTACCGCTTTCGGCTATTACCGCATTGTTTTAGGTGTAATCGTACTGCTTTATTTTGTGTTAAAATAAGGGGAAATTATAATGATTTATGAGAAGTTGCATTTAAAGAATTATTTTGAATTTTTAGGGGAAAACGGCGCTGATCCAACGTTGGAAATTTATTTGCCCTATAATATGACCGAAATGAACAGGCAAAACCAAAAAAGACCTTGTATGGTGGTTTGTCCCGGCGGCGGATACTGTATGTGTTCACAGCGCGAATCAGAGCCGATTGCACTTAATTTCCTGCCGGAGGGTTTTAATGTATTCTTGTTGACATACACTTGTGCACCTGCCAAATTTCCAACCCAACTGCGTGAGGTTGCGGCGGTAATGGAACTTATTTATAAAAATGCGGATAATTGGAACTGTGATACAACTAAAGTTTCAATCATCGGTTTTTCGGCAGGCGGACACCTTGCGGCACATTACAGCACAATGTATGACTGTAAAGAAGTAAGGGAAGTTTTCCCCGAAAGTAAAGGTGTAAACGGTTCAATTCTTTCTTACCCCGTAATTACGGCGTTAGAGGGTAACTGCCACCAGGGGAGTTTCGAAAATTTAGTCGGTCATTATCCGTTAAGTGAGCAAGAAATGAATTATTTCTGTCCTGACAGATGCGTTAAGCAAAACACTCCGCCCGCATTTATTTGGCACACGGCAGAGGATAACTGCGTTCCCGTAATAAGCAGTTTGCTCTATGCACAGGCACTTTCGAAATATAATATTCCGTTTGAATTAAATATTTTCCCGAAAGGCGAACATGGTTCTTCTACTTGCGATGCTCAAACTATCGATAATGTTGACAATACGGTAAATTACAATCATAAATGGCTTAATAGCGTAAAAGAATGGCTTAAATTTATGGATTTATGTTAAAAAAACACGGCAAAGGTTTTTCCTTTGCCGTGTTTTCAGTTTTT
>CAMFZK010000050.1 GCA_946006915.1 uncultured Clostridia bacterium | reverse complement strand
GAAAAAATAACTGCAAAAGCAATAGAAATAGATGATAAATGCCGATTAAAGGTTTTATACAAAGACGGCAAAACCGAGTATTTATCATCGGGTGAAATAAGTGTG
Source organism: uncultured Clostridia bacterium (assembly GCA_946006915.1). Lineage (GTDB taxonomy): Bacteria > Bacillota > Clostridia > Oscillospirales > Acutalibacteraceae > UBA737. The sequence continues at coordinate 7,037 of CAMFZK010000050.1, read as the reverse complement.
AAATTAAAATGAATGTAAAAAAACGGCAGAAGCGATTATTTGCTTTTGCCGTTTATGTTATGTATACGAGTTGATAATTTCTTCGGCAACTTTGCGTTTTGGAATACAACGGTCCATTGCCTGTTTTTCTATATGTCGGTGAGCATCCTGCTCGGTCATTTTAAGGTTTGAAATAAGCAACCATTTTGCACGGTTTACAATACGTATTTCTTCCATCTTTTCTTCAATGGAAAGGGTTTTCTTTTGGGTTTTATTAAGCATTTCCCTTGCACTTGTCAACCAGTTAAGCGCAGTTAAAATGGTTGGTTTAGATGTTGGTTTTGAAAGGGTAAACACCCCGTGTTCCGCCACTTTGTCGTAAACATCTTCGTGCAGTTCGGCTCTTACCAAAAGCAGTACAACCGTGTTACCCGTGTTGCAAACATCAATGGCAAATCGGGTTCCCGTATCGTCCGGCAGGGGGGAATTTATAATTACAAAGTCATAACTGCGTTCTGCCATAACCCGTTTTGCGGCACTTACGCTTGAGACAATGTGCAGAGGTGAGTACTTGGATTTTGGAAGTAAGGAGGAGATGGAGGCATTAAAAGTGTCGGTTGCCGAAACCGTAAGAACGCTGTAAACCCGTTCTTTAAGACTCATTTTCCACCCCTCCTTTAAATGTTAATAAAACGGTTTATCTGTTACAGTATATATCCAAAATAGCGGCAGGTATGTGTTCCTTAATAAACTCACTTTCTGCGGCAATTTTGCAGGCAGTTTCCAAATTTTCCGGCAGTTTTTTAAACTTTTTAAGTGTTTCGGAATCTGCTTTATAAAGGTTAATGTTGTTGACGTCGGGCAAAGGTAATTTGTTTTGTATTCCGTAAAGCCCTGCGTAAATAATAAGTGCAAACGCAAGATAAGGGTTTGCGCCCGGGTCGGGGGAACGGAGTTCCGCACGGCGGTATTCGCCTATTGCCGCAGGAACACGTACCAACTGCGAACGGTTTTCACTCGACCAGGAAATATAAGCGGGGGCTTTGTTTTGACCGAATCTTGCGTACGAATTTTCGGTTGGGTTGAGGAAAGCCGTCATTTCTTCGGACTTTTCCAATATACCTGCAATCATATAACAAAGATTTTCGGAACTTTCATTTGGCTTTACCGACATATTGATGTGAAAACCGTTACCCGGCTGATTTTTAATGGGTTTTGCGGAAAAATCGGCATAAAGACCGTTTCTTCTTGCCACGGTTTTAACAATGGTTTGAAAGGTCATTGTGTTATCTGCGGCAGTAAGCGCATCGGAATAGCGGAAGTCAATTTCGTTTTGCCCCGGTCCTTCTTCGTGGTGGGAACTTTCGGGGCGGATACCCATTTGTTCCAAAGTAAGGCAAATTTCACGGCGGACATTCTCCCCACGGTCTTCAGGGGCAATATCCATATATCCCGCATTGTCATAGGGTTTATCGGTCGGGTTGCCGTTTTCGTCAAGTTGGAATAAATAAAATTCCTGCTCCGAACCGAAAGAAAAGGTGTATCCCGCTTTTTTAGCATCTTCTATTGCATTTTTAAGCAATTTTCTTGTGTCACATTCAAAGGGTTTGCCGTCAGGGTAGGTTATGTGTGAAAACATTCTGACAACCTTGCCGTGTTCGGGACGCCAAGAAAGCAACATAAGGGTTTCGGGTTCGGGATGAAGCAAAAGGTCGCAACTTGTTTCGTCACCGAATCCCGTAATCGCCGAAGCATCAAAAGCAATTCCGTATTCAAAGGCACGGGGCAATTCCTCCGGCATAATGGAAATATTTTTTTGTTTGCCGAATACATCACAAAAAGCAAGACGAATGAATTTTACGTCTTCTTCTCTGACATATTGCAGTACCTCTTCCTTTGAATACTTCATAATATTTTACCTCTTTCTTATAGTGTTAATTAGCAACATACATTTGCTTGTAGGGATTTTTACTGTCAGGAGTAACCACAGTAAAGGGTGCGGATAGTACTTCCTCTAAATCAAAGCCGAACAAATCGCAATATTCGGTTAAATACTCTTTAAGTTCCGCTATATCGGCTTCATTTGCGGGGCGGGCGGTAACCTGACTTGGGAATTTAACGTTTTCGCATTCACTTCTTAAAAACATTTTACCGCCGTGCATTCCGGTGCAGGGGAAGTTGCCTACAATTTGGTCCGATTCGGTTTTGAGTCCCAATACAACAATAATACCGCCGGCTTGGTATTCGCCTAAAAAACTTCCCGCACTGCCGCCGATTATCATAAGCGGTACTTTATCTTGGTATGCTTTCATATGAATACCGGCACGGTAACCCGCATTGCCTTTTACAAAAATCTTTCCGCCGCGCATTGCATAACCTGCGGCATCGCCTATGTTACCGTGAACAATAATTTTGCCTTGGTTCATAGTGTCACCCACAGCGTCCTGAACACTTCCGTTAACCGTAACGGTAGCACCGTTTAGGTAAGCACCAAGGGCGTTTCCCGGAATACCGTTTATGGTAATATCCTTTTCGGACATACCGGCACCTATAAAACGCTGACCTATGCAACCTATAATGGTGCAGGGTTCTTTTTGTTCCCTAATAGCGTCATTTAACTCTTTATAGCCAAGATTTGTAACATCTAATGTCATTATACCACACCTCCAAACTTTTTTCTACGGTTTTCGCAAGAAAATGCAACCGTAGTGGCATTTTCTTTCAAAAGTTCAAAATTAACCGTGTCAAGCGGGGTTTGTTCACGAATAAGCGAGGTGTAAATTCCCGCACGCTCGTTTCCGCCTATTAAAATAAACCCTTTTAACTTTCCGTCCTTTGTAAAAAGACGTTTTAGAGTGTTTTCGGTCTTTTTTTCGTAAACTTCGCCGTCATAACTGCCTGCAGTCATAGCATGTAAACCGAAAAAGCCGATAGAATTCATAGGAATGGCATTATCGAACGCTTGGTTGCCGCCCGCCATATTTACCCCTGCGGTAAACCCTTGCATATACGCATTCGGCAGAATTGCAAGCACTCGTTTTTCTCCTATAGAAATATCCTCGCCCTCGGTACAGTCGCCTGCGGCGTAAATACCGCTTACCGAAGTTTCCATTTTTTCATTAACAATAATACCTCGGTTTACTTCACCGCCTATATCCGTTAAGAGCGAAGTGTTGGCACGGACACCTACCGCTAATACAAGAATGTCAAATTCAATTTTCTTGCCGCTTTGCATTAAAGCGGTGCTTTTTTGGAAACTTTTTGCACTGTCATTTAAAAGGAATTTTATTCCGTTATTTTCTAAATGCTTTTGCATAATAGCCGCACAGTCATTATCCAATATGCTCGATAAAACACGGTCGGCAAGATCGCAAACGGTTATATCTGCCACTCTGCCGCAAAGACCTTCGGCACATTTAAGACCTATAAGTCCCGCACCTACTATTAAAACACGGCTTTGTTCGGTTATCGCTTTTTGGAGTGCCAGGGTATCGTCAAGTGTCATAAAACAAAACTTGTTTTCAACCGTTTGGAGTCCTTCAAAGGGAGGAACAAACGGGGAAGAACCCGTTGCAACACAAACCGAAGAATAGGGAATAGATGAACCGTCACAAAGTGAAATCTGCTTTTTTGCGGTATCAATTTTTACCGCTTTTTTGCCGTAAATTACTTTGCATTTCATTCTTTCGTAAAAATTTTTGTCACGGTAGTTAATACGTTCCAAATCTGTCTTATTTTCCAAATAATAAGAAATTAAAGGACGGCAGTAAACGGGATGATTTTCTTCGGATATAACGGTAATTTTGCTTTGCTTATCAATTTTACGTATACCCTCAACAGTACCTACGGCGGCAACACCGTTTCCTATAATAACATATTCTTTCATTCTTCTTCGCCCCGTTCTTCATAAACTATTGCCCTGTTGGGACAACCTGTAACACAAGCGGGCTCACCGCAACTGTTTTGCAAACAAAGTTCGCATTTTTGCATTACGCCGTTTTCGTTAGGGGATAATGCACCGTAAGGACATACCAAAACACAGGTAAAACAACCCACGCATTTGGTTTTATCAATTTTAATTACTCCGTCCTTAGTTGATATTGCACCGGCAATGCAACTTTTAACGCAAATGGGGTCGGTACAATGGCGGCAGGATACCGCATAACAAACACTGTCATTTTCTTCAATATGTATCCTTGGGTAAATCGGTTTTCCTTTTAGTGCCGTTGCCATATCGCTTATCCCCGAATTGGCAAAGGCACAGTTATATTCACATAAATGGCAACCGAGACACCATTCTTCATTAACATATACACGTTTCATTTTTATCACTCTCCGGCGTGGGAAATTCCAAGTATTTCTAATTCTTTGTCGGTAAGTCCTACTCCTCTAAGCATAAGACGGTTACCCCTTAACGCTTCTATAGAGTTAATACCCATACCGCCCATTAACTCCTTAATTTCGTGCTGCCAAGCGGTCAGAAGGTTTACAAGCCGTTTACTGCCCATATCGGGGTTAAGGCGTTTTACAAGTTCGGGGCGTTGGGTTGCAATACCCCAGTTGCATTTACCGCTTTGGCAGGTACGGCATAAATGACAGCCAAGTGCCAAAAGCGCCGAAGTAGCAATATAACAAGCATCTGCACCTAAAGCCACGGCTTTAACCACATCGGCGGCACTGCGAATACTTCCGCCTACAACAAGCGAAACATTGTTGCGGATACCCTCGTCACGAAGACGGGTATCCACCGCCGCCAGTGCTAATTCAATAGGAATACCTACGTTATCCCTTATACGGGTGGGTGCGGCACCCGTACCGCCCCTGAAACCGTCTATTGCAATAATATCGGCACCGCTTCGTGCAATACCGCTTGCAATAGCGGCAATATTGTGAACGGCGGCAACCTTAACTATAATCGGTTTTTTGTATTCGGTTGCCTCTTTAAGCGAAAATACAAGTTGCCGTAAATCTTCTATAGAGTAAATATCGTGGTGCGGGGCGGGGGAAATAGCGTCCGAACCTTCGGGAATCATACGGGTTTTGGAAACATCACCCACGATTTTTGCGCCCGGCAAATGTCCGCCTATACCCGGCTTTGCACCCTGTCCCATTTTAATTTCAATAGCCGCACCGGCTTTTAGGTAGTCCTCGTGAACACCGAATCTGCCCGATGCCACCTGAACTATTGTGTTTTCGCCGTAGCAGTAAAAATCTTCGTGTAAACCGCCTTCACCCGTGTTGTAAAGGATTCCGAGTTCGGTTGCGGCACGTGCAAGGGAGGAGTGCGCATTGTAACTTATAGAACCGTAACTCATAGCCGAAAACATCACGGGCATAGACAGTTTGATTTGGGGCGGTAATTCGCATTTTAATTTACCGTTTTCCTCTCGTGTGATTTTTTCGGGTTTTTTGCCTAAAAATACACGGGTTTCCATCGGTTCACGCAACGGGTCAATGGGAGGATTTGTAACCTGCGATGCGTTAATTAAAATTTTGTCCCAATATACCGGCAACGGTTTGGGGTTACCCATAGAAGAAAGTAAAACCCCTCCGCTGTTTGCCTGCTTGTAAATTTCTTTTACGGTGTCGTTTTGCCAGTTTGCATTTTCACGCAAAGTACAGTCGCTTTTTACAATTTTAAGCGCTCTTGTAGGGCAAAGAGACACACAACGCTGACAGTTTACACACTTTGTTTCGTCGGCTGTCATAACCCCTTTTATTTCATTTAAGGAGTGAACTTGGTTTGCACACTGTCTTTCGCATACACGGCAGGCAATGCACCTGTCGGCATTTCTTATAACTTCAAATTCGGGGTATATAAATTCAACACTCATTTTAATATGCCCCCTCCTTTACCTTAATAATTACGGGTTCTCCGCCCCCCGGTGACCAAATGTTTTGGGCATTCGGTTCCATTGTGCGGATTGCCGCTTCTTCACTTGCTATAAATACCTTATCGTCCTTTTCGCCTACAACCATTGAACGAAGTTTCAGTCGGTCGTTAAGCGCCATAAGTCCGCCTTCAAAACCCAATACAATGGAAAAAGGCCCTGTAACCAGCAAACTTGGGAACATTGTACGCAAGAAGGTAAGTTTATCCTTTTCTTCTTGTGTCTTTTCGGCAATACTGCTCCAAAACGGTGCGGCAATAACGCTTGCCGCTTCTTCCAGGTTTAGTCCTTGCACCCTTAACAAATAGTCCATAATATATGTAATAACTTCGGTATCGGTTTGCAAATTGCATTTGTAACCGAACATTTCAATAAAACGGCGGTTAGCATCGTAAGAGGAAATTTCGCCGTTATGAACTATCGACCAGTCGAGCAGCGTAAAGGGGTGAGCGCCGCCCCACCAACCGGGTGTGTTGGTAGGATAACGTCCGTGTGCTGTCCAGGAATATCCCTCGTACTCTTCTAATTTATAAAACACACCTACGTCTTCCGGAAAGCCAACCGCTTTAAAAGTACCCATATTTTTACCGCTTGAAAATACATAAGCACCTTTCATTTCGGTGTTTATTTTCATAACGGTACGTGCAACAAATTCTTTTTCGTCAAGTTGCATAGAAGAAAGCAAGGATTTTAAGGGTGCTACAAAATATCTCCAAATAATAGGTTCGTCGGTAATGGCGGGGATTGTTCTTGTGGGAATAATCTCGCTTTTAACAATTTCAAACCTTTCCTTTAAAAATACTTCACATTCCTTACGGGTTGCACGTGAATCAAAAAACATATGCAAAGCGTAAAAATCGGCATAATTGGGATAAATGCCGTAACCCGCAAAACCACCTCCAAGTCCGTTGGAACGGTCGTGCATAGGTATCATTGCATTTGTTATCATTTCGCCGGACATTTTTTTGCCTTCTTTAGATATAACTGCGGCAATAGCACATCCTGACGGGATTCGTACCTGTCCTTCCTTTTTCATAACTTTCTTTCCTTTCGGGATATAATAAAAAGAAAAGGCGTTCATTTCAGCACAGATACGGTTCTGCACCGAAATGAACACCTTTGCTCATTTGCCACAATTATACTCTTGTGTATTCGGTTTGTCAAGGA
>CAMFZK010000049.1 GCA_946006915.1 uncultured Clostridia bacterium | reverse complement strand
GAAACGGCGTCCTTTTCCGACATATTGGTGTGGCAATGCAGTTCAACCCGCTTTTCGCCGTCGTAATCGTCGGTTTCGGTGTAACTTTGCAAAACCGCCATAGCGGTGGGTTTTACAATAAATTCCTTTTTAAAATTATCAAATTCCTGTATGCCGTTTATAAGCAAAAAATTGCCGTTTTTAATTTCGGCAAAGTTATCCATTTTCTTCGGGTCTGCAAAAACCGAAACACCCAAAGAGTTTGTAAAGTCCGAAAAACTGAAACTTAAAATATTCGCTTCGCCTCTGCGGGTGTTAATTTTTTTAACCTCCACGCCGAAAACCTGTCCCCAACAACAAATTTCACTGTCTTCGGGGGTAATGCTTATCATACTTTTTACATCGGTATTTATTTTTCTGCCGTAAAAAAGTTTGGGGTTGTCAAGGTAAACTATGCCGTTTTCGGGTTTGTCGGTGCGTTTTTCAAAACTGATTTTCTTCTGTTCTTGCGTTTTTTGGGGCGGCTTACTTTCCCTTGCAATCGGTTCGGGGGCGGGGGGAAGTTCAATTTCGGTGTCTTCAAGCTGACCGCAAAAATCCACCGTAACATCTACTCCGAACCGCTCTTTAATAAGCGTTTTAAAACGGTTTTCAAAACCGCTTGAAACTATTGCGTTATACCCGCCGTGTTTTAAGGTTATTGTTACCAAACTGTCCGAAAGGGCATACTCTGCCCCGTTAAAATAGCCGTTAAGCACCGCATTTTGAAGTTTCAGTTCTTCGGTTAAGTCACGGCACGCCCCGTCACAAAAAGCGGTGTTTTCAAATTTATAGTCAACCTCGCACACCGTAAGATTAAGTGCGGATTTTAAGGTGTTGTAGATTTTAATACGGTTTTCACGGGTTATGTAGACTTTAGAATCTATTAAAATATTCAAACTGCGGGAATCTATATCCAAACTGCATTTTTCTAAAACCGCATCGCTTAAAACCTCGTTCAGCGGTTGGTCAAAATACAGGGAAAATATATCCAAAAAGCGTGGGGTAGCCATTTTTTCAACTCCGTTACATTTTTTCTACTTCTTCTACCAATCGGTCAAGTAATTGGTTTTCGGGCAGTTTTGCAATAATTTCGCCCTTTTTAAAAATCACACCGCAACCTTTACCGCCTGCAATACCTATATCGGCGGCGTTTGCCTCGCCCGGGCCGTTTACAACGCAACCCATAATTGCCACGGTAATGTTTTTGTTTATGCCCGAAAGCCGGCTTTCGGCTTGCTTTGCAATTCCTATTAAATCAATTTCGGTTCTTCCGCAGGTGGGGCAGGAAACAAACTTAATGCCGTCGTTTCTGATACCTATGGCTTTTAAAAGCTTTATGCCCGCCTCGACCTCTTTCACAGGGTCATCGGTCAAAGAAATTCTAATTGTGTTTCCGATAGAGCGCAGTAACAGTCCGCCTATTCCTGCGGCAGATTTAATAACACCCATACTTTCGGTTCCGGCTTCGGTAACCCCTAAATGGAGCGGATATCTGCACTTTTCTGCCGCCAATTCGTACGCTTTATACATATTCTGCGTGTCAGAAGATTTTAGCGACAGTACAATATCCGAAAAATCGAACTTTTCGAGCAAAGAAATATGGTAAAGTCCGCTTTCTACCATGGCTTCGGGGGTAACCGAGCCGTATTTTGCCAAAATTTCCTTTTCAAGCGAACCCGAATTTACACCTATTCTAATGGGTACACCCGCTTTACGGCAAGCATCTGCCACCGCTTTCACCTTATCGTCCGAACCGATGTTGCCGGGGTTTATTCTTATTTTATCCACCCCTGCGGCAACACTTTCTACCGCCAGGCGGTAGTCAAAATGAATGTCGGCAACAAGCGGAATATCTATCGCTTTTTTAAGTGCCTCTATGGTTTTTAACGCCTCCTTGTCGGGTACTGTAACCCGCACAATGTCACACCCCGCATTTTGAAGACGGAGTGCCTGCTCAACATTGCCCTTAATATCGTGTGCCGGCACACAAAGCATAGACTGCACGGTAATATCCGCACCTCCGCCTATATAAGTGTTGCCAACCTTAACCTTTACTGTTTTATCATTTGTGTACATAAATTTCTCCTAAAACGGAATTAAAAAATTAAACTCCATATATCTTTAGCCGTTACAAGCAACATAAAGCCGATTAAAACTATAAAACCTACGGTATGCACTACCGATTCGTACTTTTGCGGTACGGGTTTTCTTGTAATCATTTCAATTAAAATAAACACTAATCTTCCGCCGTCCAATGCGGGTATGGGAAGCAGATTAAAAATACCTAAATTTATGGTTATAAGTGCCATTATGGGCAGTAAATTTGCAAGGTTTTGCTTTGCGGCGCTGCCTATTGCCGCCGCCGTACCCACAGGACCGGAAACGGCGCTTATGCCGTATTTACCGCTTATTAAGTCAATTAAACTTCGCCAAATTACCGCACAGTAAGAAATGCTTGTGGCAACCGTTTGCTTTATAAACGAACCCACCGTTTTCTTTTGACCGTAAACTCTAAAGTCCACCTTTAAATAGTCAATACCCTCTTCTTGCGCCGTTTCAAAGGTTACGTCTTTCAGTAAAACTTTTTCGCCGTTTCGCAAAACTTTAATGTCAATTTTACCGTCCTTTACATTTGTAAAAGCGTAACTTAAATCGTAGGTGGTAAAAATTTTTCTGCCGTCCACCGCTAAAATTTTGTCATCCGGTTTAAGATACCTGCTGCTAACCGAATTTTCGGCAAATTCCGCAATCGTTGTGGTGGCAAAGGTTTTTACAGGCGCTAAAATAATTGCAACAATTATAAGACCTAACAAAAGGTTAAAAACCGCACCCATAACCACAATTAAAAACCTGCGCCAGGCGGGTTTGTTGCAAAATGCTTTTTGGTCTTCCGAATTTTCGTCTTCCCCCTCCATAGCGCAGTAACCGCCCAAAGGGATAAGGTTTACGGCGTAGTTGGTTTCGCCGAATTTTTTTGAAAAAAGTTTAGGCCCGAAACCTACCGCAAATTCATTAACCCTAACACCTAAAAGTTTTGCGGCAATAAAATGGCCGAATTCGTGAATAATTATAAGCAATAAAAACAAAACTACCGCCACAATATACGGCCAAACATTATTCCATAAATTTAAAATTTTAATCACACCCAAAATTATATATTAGAAAGTACAAATTCCCTTGCCGTTTTATCGGTTTCTAAAATATCTTCCAAACCGAAATCCTTTTTATTTTGTGCCGAATCAAGCGCTTTTTCCACTAATTCGGCAATTTGTAAAAATTTAATTTTACCCTGCAAGAAAAGTTTTACCGCCTGTTCGTTAGCACCGTTTACGGCGGTGGGTTTAAGTCCGCCTTCGTTTATGGCTTTAATGCACAAAGGCAGTAATTTGAAAGTTTCGGTATCGGGTTTTTGGAAGGTTAATGTGCCAATGTCCGAAAGGGAAAGTTTTTCAAAGGCAAAATCACTTCTTTCGGGATAGGTTAATGCGTATTGAATGGGAAGACGCATATCGGGAGTGCCGAGTTGTGCAATTACCGCACCGTCCGAAAGTTCTATCCCCGAATGAACAATGCTTTGCCTGTGAACAAGCACCTCTATATCCTTTGCAGGAAGAGAAAAAAGATGCACCGCTTCAATTACTTCAAGTCCTTTATTCATAAGTGTAGCCGAATCCACGGTAATTTTGGCACCCATCGACCAGTTAGGGTGGTTTAGCGCATCGGCAACCGTTACGTTTTCTAAATCTTTGGTTTTTTTGCCGTAAAACGGACCGCCCGAAGCGGTAAGCAAAATCTTTTTAAGCGAACCCGCAGGCGCTCCTTGAAGTGACTGAAAAATTGCCGAATGTTCACTGTCCACCGGCAAAATCTTAACACCCTTTTCCTTTGCTTTGCGGTTTACAATTTCCCCGCCGGTAACTAAAGTTTCCTTGTTGGCAAGGGCAATGTCTTTACCGCTTTCAATAGCCGAAAGTGTGGGACGAAGTCCCGCAATTCCCACAATGGAATTAAGCAGTATATCGGCTTTTTCGGTTGCTAATTCGCAAACACCATTAGCTCCCGACAAAACCTTTATATCGGTATCTTTTAGTTTGATTTTAAGGTCTTTTGCCTTATTTTCGTCAAACACGGCAACGGTTTTAACCCCAAATTTTCTTGCCTGTTCTTCCAAAAGGTCAATATTACCGCCTGCCGCAAGACCGTTTACTTTGTACCCTTGCCTTTCGCAGACCTGGAGCGCTTGAGTGCCTATTGACCCTGTTGAGCCCAAAATTATAAGTTCTTTCATTAAATTACCCCCAAACTAACAAATAAATAAAACAGGGGTGCTATCATAATTATACTGTCAAATCTGTCAAGTATTCCGCCGTGACCGGGAATAAGTGTGCCGTAATCCTTAATTCCTGCTGTGCGCTTAATTGCCGAAGCAAAAAGGTCGCCCACCATACCCAAAATACAGAACGGAACGGTTAAAATAAGTGCGGGTATAAGTTTTGTTTTAAGCGAAAAAGCAAAACACAAAATAAGGGTTACCAAAACGCTTGAAAGAATACCGCCCACTGCACCCTCTACCGTTTTTTTAGGACTTATTTCGGGGCAGAGTTTGTGTTTGCCCAAAGTACTGCCTACAAAGTATGCACCCGTATCGCATATACTTGAAAAATTAAGCAGCATAAGCAGATAGAAAATTCCGTTTTGGTGGCTTAATACCCCGCCTAAAGCGGAAAACGCAAATGAAAGTATAATAGGCATTGAGCAAAATGTAATAATATGAGTTAAGGTAAAATCCCTGTGCTTTATAAGGGTTACCGTTGCTGCAAAAATAAAGAAAATTATGCAAATTGCAACCGAAATCTCAAAGCGGAAAAAGTAGTGAACTTTCTGTGCTGTGCTTTGTAAAAGCCGCATATTTAAAAATTCCGAAACACTTTCGTCAAGCGCAAATACGTTTAAAAAGGAAAAAACACACCCGCCTACAAGGGCTGATTTTGACTTTATTCCAACCGCATTTCGTAGCAGTTCGTAAACCGCAACAACCGTTACCGCCGCAATAAAAAGGGTTATAAAAACAGAACCGAAATATATACCCATTGCAAGTGCTATTGCCACAATAAGCGCCATAACTATTCCTGAAATTATGCGAGTTTTCATATATTAAATCCCTCCGAATCTGCGGTTACGTTTATTAAAGTCTTCTATTGCTTTTTCTAAATGCTTTGGTGTAAAATCCGGCCACAAAATGTCCGAAAACCAATATTCCGCATAAGCCGACTGCCAAATTAAGTAGTTAGAAAGTCGGTATTCACCGCTGGGTCTTATAATAAAATCGGGGTCGGGGCAATCTTTGGTATATAGATGCGCCGAAACGGTATCTTCGGTAATATCTTCGGCGGGGATACCTTCCCTTACAATTTCTTTTACCGCAGTTGTAATTTCGTCCCTGCCGCCGTAGTTTATTGCAATATAAAGGGTAAGTCCCGTAGCGTTTTTAGAACCCTCTACGTTTTTGTCAATAAGTGCTTTAATATCGTCTGCCAGCGGTTCTAAATTACCTATAAAGCGCACCCTTATATTTTCGTCCTTAAAGTTTTCGGCATCCTTTAAATAGTCACGCAACAGGTTCATAATACCGTCCACTTCGGCTTTGGGTCTTTTCCAGTTTTCGGTGGAAAAAGCGTAAACGGTTAAATACTTTAAGCCGATTTTGTTGCAGTACCTCGCAATGGTTTTAAAGGTTTTTGCCCCCGCAACGTGACCGGCACTTCGGGGCATTTTGCGGTTTTTTGCCCAACGGCCGTTGCCGTCCATAATAATTGCAATATGTTCTGGTAAAACACGCTCTGCCTGTTCTTTTTTCTTAAATATAGACATAAAAATTACCGCCGTTTCAAGTATTATTAAAGGGGATGTCAACCTTGCGACAACCCCTTATAACATATTCTAAATTTCCAAAATTTCCTTCTCTTTAAGGGCTGCTAAATTATCAATTTCTTTGCAGTATTTATCGGTAAGGTTTTGAATTTTCTTTTCGCCGCCCTGTTCGTCATCTTCGGTAATTACGTTTGACTTTTTAAGTTGTTTTAATTTTTCAAGTGCGTCACGTCGGGTATTGCGAATAGCAACCTTGTTTTCTTCCGCAACCTTTTTAACCTCTTTAACAATTTCTTTACGGCGTTCTTCGGTTAAAGGAGGGAAAGAAAGGCGGATAACCCTACCGTCATTTTGCGGGTTAATGCCAATGTCAGACACTAAAATTGCTTTTTCAATATCCCTTAAAGTAGAAGCGTCCCACGGTTGAATCATTAAAATTCTGGGTTCGGGAATAGAAACCGCCGCCATTTGCTGAATGGGTGTGGGTGAACCGTAATAGTCAACCGTAATACGGTCAAGCACCGAGACATTTGCCCTGCCGGCACGTATGGATTTATAATCACGGTCCAAAACCGCTAAAGTTTTTTGCATTTTTTCTTCGGTGTGTTTAAGTAATTCGTTCATAAATACTCTCCTTATTTAACCAATGTACCAATAGTTTCGCCAACCATAGCCGAAACAATGTTTTGGGGATTATCAAGATTAAATACCAAAATTTGTATGCCGTTGTCCATACAAAGTGAAGCGGCGGTACTGTCCATAACGTGAAGACCTTTTTGAAGTACATCAAGGTGGGACAGGGTATCAAACTTTTTGGCATCGGGGTTCTTTTTGGGGTCGCTGTCATAAACGCCGTCAACATTAGTGGCTTTAAATATAACATCAGCGCCGATTTCCGCCGCACGCAAAGCCGCCGCAGTATCGGTAGAGAAGAAGGGGTTACCCGTTCCGCAACCGAAAATAACAACTCTGCCCTTTTCCAAATGCCTAATTGCTTTATTTCTAATGTACGGTTCGGCAACTTGGCGCATTTCAATAGCGGTTTGAACACGGGCGGTAACGCCTAACTGTTCAAGCGCATCGCACAAAGCCAAAGCGTTGATAGAGGTAGCAAGCATACCCATATGGTCGGCTCTTGTTCTGTCCATCTCACCGCTGGAACGGCCGCGCCAGAAGTTGCCGCCGCCTACGACAATACCAACCTGAACCCCCATATCTACGCAGGTCTTAACCTTTTCGCAAACCGAAAGCA
>CAMFZK010000048.1 GCA_946006915.1 uncultured Clostridia bacterium | reverse complement strand
CACAAGGAGTATCGTCGGCAGCGTCAGATGTGTATAAGAGACAGGTGGAGCACCACATGAATCAAGGAATAATTCTTGTCGACCGTCTGGGCGCTCTTAATTCTTTACGGATTAAGTGTGCCCTTATTTTTTTGGAGGTTATATTATGAAAAAAATCGGTATAATTATGGGGAGCGACAGTGATTTGCCAACCGTTAAAAAAGCGGTTGATACTTTAAAGGATTTCTCTGTTCCTTATGAAATACACGTTTTCTCGGCACACAGAACCCCGAAGGAAGCAAAGGATTTTAGCGTAAATGCCCGCAAGAACGGTTTTGGCGCTATTATTGCCGCCGCAGGTATGGCAGCACATTTGGCAGGTGCGGTTGCCGCTAATACTACCCTGCCTGTTATAGGTATTCCCATTAAATCGGGTTATTTAAACGGTATGGACGCTTTGCTTTCAACGGTTCAAATGCCTTCGGGTATACCGGTTGCAACCGTTGCTATTGACGGTGCGGTAAACGCCGCATTACTTGCCATTCAAATTCTTGCAGTAGAGGACGAAAATTTAGCAAACTTGCTTGATAATAAACGTAAGGCAGACGCACAAAAGGTGTTAGATAAAAACAGCGCTATTGAAGAACAGTTTAATTAAAGGAGCATTAGAAAATGGGAGGATTTTTCGGAGCAGTCAGCAAGAATGACGCTATTTCGGACGTTTTTTTCGGAACTGACTATCACTCACATTTAGGTACACGCAGGGCGGGTATTGCCGCTTATGACCGTGAAATCGGTTTACAAAGGGATATTCATAACATACAAAACTCCCCTTTCCGTACAAAATTTGAAAAAATATTTGATGAAATGTACGGTAAAAGCGCAATTGGTTGTATAAGTGACTTTGAACCGCAACCCTTGCTTATGCGTTCAAAAATCGGCACTTATGCCATTTCTTTTGTAGGTTTAATAGAAAATGCGGACGAACTTATAAACGAACATCTTGTAAAACAGGGTATCCATTTTAACGCTATGACAAGCGGTAAGGTCAATTCGGTTGAACTTATTTCCGCACTTATAAACCAAAAGGATAATTTTACCGACGGTATTAAATTTGCCCAAAGCGTAATAAAAGGCAGTGCAACCATTTTAATTTTAACCGATTACGGTTCGATAATTGCCGCACGTGACAAGGTAGGCCGTCTCCCCGTTCTTATCGGTAAAAACGAAAACGGTTTTTGCGTTGCTATGGAATCGTTTTCTTATTTAAAATTGGGTTATGAAGATTACAAAGAATTAGGACCGGGTGAAATTGTTGAAATGACAAGCGATAAACTTACGGTTCTTGAAAAGCCGGGCGATAAATCCCGAATTTGCGCCTTTCTTTGGAGTTATTACGGTTATCCCACCTCTTGTTACGAGGGCGTAAATGTTGAGGTTATGCGTTACCGCAACGGTAAAATTATGGCACAGCACGACAGAGAAACAGGCATAGCACAGGATTTGGACTATGTCGGCGGTGTGCCGGATTCGGGTACTCCCCACGCTGTAGGTTACGCAAACGAAAGCGGAGTTCCCTTTGCACGTCCTTTTGTTAAATACACACCCACTTGGTCAAGAAGTTTTATTCCCCAAAAGCAAAAAGAGCGCCAAAAGGTTGCTAAAATGAAACAAATTCCGATACACGACCTTATAACCGATAAAAGTTTACTGTTTGTGGACGATTCTATTGTCCGCGGAACACAACTTAAAGAAACGGTAGAATTTCTTTATAACAACGGTGCTAAATCGGTTCACATGCGCTCGGCTTGTCCCCCTATTATGTATACCTGCAAATATTTGAATTTTTCCCGCAGTAACAGTGATTATGACCTTATTGCAAGAAGGGTTATTTTAGAACTTGAGGGCGAAGAGGGCTTTAAACATATTGCAGAGTACAGCGATTCTTCAACCGAAAGGGGTAAAAACTTACGAAAAACCATTGCGGAAAAATTAGGATTTGACTCTTTGGAATTTCAATCATTAGACGGAATAATCGAAGCAATCGGTATTGATAAAGACAAAATATGTACCTATTGTTGGAACGGAAAGGAATAACAGAATGAAAAATTCACAATCAAAATCTTATGCAGATGCAGGCGTTGATATTACTGCGGGTTACAAAGCAGTAGAACTTATGAAAAAACACATTGCAAGAACCAAGAACGAAGGTTGCCTTGACGATGTAGGCGGTTTCGGCGGTTGTTTCGGTTTGCCGGTTGCCGGTATGGAAGAACCCGTGCTTGTAAGCGGAACGGACGGTTGCGGTACTAAAGTTAAACTTGCAATTCTTATGGACAAGCACGATACCATCGGTATTGATGCGGTTGCTATGTGCGTAAACGATATTATCTGCGTTGGTGCAAAGCCCCTATTCTTCCTCGATTATATTGCCTGCGGTAAAAATATTCCCGAAAAAATCGCGGAAATTGTAAGCGGTGTTGCCGAAGGTTGTGTTCAGTCGGGTGCGGCACTAATCGGCGGTGAAACTGCCGAACATCCCGGTATGATGCCGATAGACGATTATGACCTTGCAGGTTTTGCGGTTGGCATTGTTGATAAAAAGAAAATTCTTGATAACACCACAATGCAAGAAGACGATGTTGTAATTGCACTTCCCTCTTCGGGTGTTCATTCTAACGGTTTTTCTTTGGTTCGTAAGGTTTTTGATGTTGAAAACTGTGACCTTAACAAAACCTACCCCGAACTCGGCGGTAAATCAATAGGTGAAACCTTGCTTACCCCCACTAAAATTTATGTAAAACCCGTTTTAGCACTATTAGATAATGTTAAAGTCCGTGCAATTTCCCACATTACGGGCGGCGGTTTTTACGAAAATATTCCAAGAAGTATTCCGGACGGTTACGGTGCGGAAATTGAAAAATCCGCAATTCGTGTGTTACCGATTTTTGATTTACTTCAAAAAACAGGCAACATCCCCGAAAGAGATATGTATAACACATATAATATGGGGGTTGGTATGAGCATTGTAGTAGCCAAAGAAGATGCCGAAAAAACATTGAAAATTTTAAAAGCAAACGGCGAAGATGCTTATGTTATAGGTAAAATCGTAAAATCGGAAAATAAAATTACAATTATTTAAGGTGTAATATGAAAAAGATTAACATAGCCGTTTTGGTTTCGGGCGGCGGAACTAATTTGCAGGCACTTATTAACGCTCAAAAAAGCGGTATTATAACTTCGGGCGAAATTAAGTTGGTAGTTTCTAACAACCCTAATGCTTATGCTCTTAAAAGAGCAGAAGATGCCGGTATTAAAACCGCAGTTTGCAGTAAAAAGGAACTTGGTTTAAAATTTGAAGATGAACTGATAAGCGTATTAGAGGATAATAACATTGATATAATCGTACTTGCAGGATTTATGTGTATTTTAAGCGAAAAATTCACTTCATATTTTGCAAACCGAATTATAAATGTTCATCCATCGCTAATCCCCTCTTTTTGCGGCAAGGGTTTTTACGGTCTGCACGTGCACGAAGCCGCATTGGAATACGGTGTTAAGGTTACGGGTGCTACGGTGCATTTTGTAAACGAAATTCCCGACGGCGGTAAGATTATTATGCAAAAAGCGGTTGAAATTTTGGAAGACGATACCCCCGAAACATTGCAAAAACGTGTTATGGAAAATGCAGAATGGATAATACTTCCGTTATCTGTTGAAAAAGTTTGTAAGGAATTAAAAGGTGAATAGTATGGCTTTATTTGATTTAAAAACATTATTATCCGAAAACTCATACCCCGGCAGAGGTATAGTTATAGGTAAATCTAAAGACGGTAAAAGTGCTTTAATTGCATATTTTATTATGGGCAGAAGTGAAAACAGCCGTAACCGTATTTTTGAACGATTTGAGGGCGGTATGCGCACTAAAGCGTATGACGAAACTAAACTTTCCGACCCGCATCTTATCATTTATAATCCCTATTTATCCGCAAAAGGCGGTAATATAGATATAATTACAAACGGTGACCAAACAAACACCGTTTATGATTATTTGAATGACGGAAAACATTTTGAAGACGCTTTAGCGGTGCGTGAATTTGAGGACGACCAACCCAACTTCACCCCCCGCATTTCAGGTATTTTATATTATTGCTTTCCAAGAAATGTATTCACCTATAAACTGTCAATTTTAAAAAGTTCAAACGGCAGACCTGTTTGCAACCGTTATTTTTACGATTACACCCCCGAAAACGGTATCGGCCATTTTATTCACACCTATAAGTGTGACGGTAACCCCATTCCCTCTTTCTACGGCGAACCCGAAGAAGTGGAGTTGCCAAACACCGCAAAGGAACTTGCAAATATTGTTTGGGATAACCTAAATCCCGATAATAAGGTTTCTTTGTTTGTGCGCCAAGTACCGCTTGACGGAAGCGAACCAACCGAAATAATTATCAATAAAAACGAGGAGTAATTCTAAAAATAACTTATGAATACATATCTATTATTTCCCGAAGGAAAAGAAAAAGCTCTGACTTTAAGTTATGACGATGCTATTGGCACCGATTTAATACTTATTAAATTGTTGGAGAAATTTAACATCAAATGTACTTTTAATATCAACTGCGGTTTATTAGATCCTAAAGGAAGTGTAAAGCCGAAAGATCAAGTTTTTTTTCGATTAACCGAAGACGATCTTAAAAAATACTATGATAATCCGCTTTGCGAAGTGGCAACTCACGGTTTCACACATCCTTATTTGGAAAAACTGACCACACCGCAGTGTATAGTTGAAATACTTAAAGACCGGCAAACACTTGAAAACTTATTTGGTAAAATTGTACGCGGACACGCTTACCCTTATGGCACATACAACGAAGATGTAGTAAATGTTTTAAAGAACTTAGGTATTTCATATGCAAGAACTGTTGAATCGCATCATTCATTTAAACTGCCAACCGACTGGTTAAAAATGGGTACCACCTGTCATCATAATGACCCAATGCTTATGAGTTTAGCCGATGATTTTATAAACGGCAACGTCGGGGAAGGAGACGGATGGCTTTTCTACCTTTGGGGACACACATTTGAATTTGCCCAAAACAACAACTGGGATGTTATTGAGAAATTTTTTAATAAGGTTGCAAATAACAATAATGTTTGGTATGCAACAAATATTGAAATTTATGATTATATAACGGCATACCGTAATCTTGTATACAGTGTGGACGGTAATATGATATATAATCCGACTTCAACAGATATTTGGATTAAAATAAACGGTAAAAAAATAAATATACTCGCAGGAAAAACTTTTAAAATACAAGGAGAACGATATGAAAGAATTTGAACTTAAATACGGTTGTAACCCCAACCAAAAACCGTCTAAAATTTTTATGGCAGACGGCAGTGAATTACCAATTGAAATTCTTTGCGGAAGACCGGGTTACATAAACTTTTTGGACGCTTTTAACTCTTGGCAGTTAGTAAAAGAATTAAAAGAAGCGTTAGGACTTCCCGCAGTTACTTCTTTTAAACACGTTAGTCCTACAAGTGCCGCAGTCGGTACTGTTTTACCCGAAAAACTTAAAAAAGCGTGTTTTGTAGACGATATTCCGGGTCTTGACGATTCTTTGCTTGCTTGTGCTTATGCAAGGGCCAGAGGAACCGACCGTATGTGTTCTTTCGGTGACTGGGTTGCCCTTTCGGACAAGTGCGACGTTACTACCGCACTTTTAATTAAACGTGAAGTATCGGACGGTGTTATAGCCCCCGACTATGACCCTGAAGCACTTGAAATTTTAAAATCCAAACGCAACGGAAACTACAATATTGTAAAAATCGACCCTAACTATATTCCGCAAGAAACAGAAACCAAACAGGTTTACGGCATTTCATTCGAGCAAGGAAGAAACAACTTTAAAATAAACCGGGAATTGCTTTCTAACCTTGTTACCGAAAACAAAAATTTGCCCGAAGACGCTAAAAGAGATTTAATAATTTCCCTTATCACTTTAAAATACACCCAATCAAACTCGGTTTGCTTTGCGGTAGACGGTCAAGCAATCGGCGTAGGTGCCGGTCAGCAGTCACGTATTCACTGTACCCGTCTTGCCGGCAGTAAAGCAGACACTTGGTTTTTACGCCAACACGAAAAGGTTCTGAATCTTCCTTTCTTGCCGAATATTGCCCGTCCCACAAGGGATAACGTGATAGACGGCTACATTAACCGCAATGAAGAAGATGTTTGTGCCGACGGTAATTGGCAAAAATACTTTACCGTTAAACCAGAACCCCTAACAGACTGTGAAATTAAAGAATATCTTTCTTCTATTTCGGGTGTTTCACTCGGTTCGGACGCTTTCTTCCCCTTTGACGATAACATTGAACGTGCTTACCGTTCGGGTGTTTCTTATATTGCAGAACCCGGCGGTTCTATCCGTGACGATGCGGTTATTGAATGTTGCAACAAATACGGTATTGCTATGGCATTTACCGGTATGAGATTATTCCACCACTAATATTTGATAGGAGAAAACAAATGAATTTCTTTGAAAACTTGAAAGATTATGACAGCGAGGTTGCCTCTGCGTGCGAAAGTGAACTTAAAAGACAAAGAGGTAATATAGAACTAATCGCTTCGGAAAACATTGTTTCCCCCGCCGTGCTTTTGGCGGCAGGCGGTATTCTTACAAATAAATACGCAGAAGGATATCCCACAAAGCGTTATTACGGCGGTTGCCAGTGTGTTGACGTGGTTGAAGATATTGCCCGTGAACGTGCTAAAAAACTTTTCGGTTGTAATTTTGCAAATGTTCAGCCCCACAGTGGTGCTAACGCAAATCTTGCCGTGTTTTTTGCTTTGCTTCAGCCGGGCGATACCGTAATGGGTATGAATTTGCAACAAGGCGGTCACCTTTCCCACGGTTCACCCGTTAATATCTCGGGTAAATATTTTAACATTGTTCCTTACGGTGTTAATGATGTTACCGAAACTATTGACTATGACGAAATGGAAAAAATCGCTTTAGAATGTAAACCAAAACTTATTGTTGTAGGTGCTTCTGCTTATTCAAGAATTATTGACTTTAAGCGTTGCCGTGAAATTGCGGACAAAGTTTCGGCTTACTTAATGGTAGATATGGCACATATTGCAGGTCTTATAGCCGCCGGTGTTCACCCTTCCCCTGTTCCGTATGCGGATGTTGTTACAACCACAACCCACAAAACTTTGCGTGGTCCCAGAGGCGGTATGA
>CAMFZK010000047.1 GCA_946006915.1 uncultured Clostridia bacterium | reverse complement strand
ACACAAGGAGTATCGTCGGCAGCGTCAGATGTGTATAAGAGACAGGGTGATTTTGTGGATTTAAAGCAGTTAAAACAAAAAGCCAATAATTTACCCCTTAAACCGGGTGTTTATATTATGAAAAATAAAAACGGCGAAATTATATATATAGGCAAAGCAAAAGCACTTAAAAACCGTGTTACACAGTATTTCGGTGCGGGAAATCAGCACACCGAAAAGGTGCGTAAAATGGTTGGCAATGTATATGATTTTGAATATATTCTGTGTGACAGCGAATTTGAAGCGCTTATTTTAGAAAACTCTTTAATAAAACAAAATCAGCCAAAATATAATATTTTACTCAAAGACGATAAAGGTTATTTTTACATTAAAATAACAAACGATAAATGGCGAAAAATTGAAACTGCAAAACAAATTGACAAAAGCGGGGAATTTATAGGCCCTTATAATTCGGGGTTTATTGTTAAAGAAACGGTAAGCGAGGTTAGAAAAATTTTCAAATTGCCCGACTGTAACCGAAGTTTTGACACGCCGTCTAAACCCTGTTTAAACTACCACATCGGCATTTGCAGCGCACCTTGCCGTAATAGAATTTCACTTGACGAATATAACGATATTGTTGATTCGGCGGTGGAATATATAAAAAAGGGAAATATAGGCAAAAATTCCATTGAATCTTTAACCGAAGAAATGGAAAAAGCGGCGGAAAATTTGCAGTTTGAAACGGCAGCACGTCTTCGCGACCGCATTAACGCCATTAAAAAAATAGAACAAAAGCAAAAGGTTGTAAGTATTGGTTATAAAGAACAGGACGTTATTGCAACGGCACTTTTTGCGCAAAAAGCGTGTACCGAAGTGCTGATTTTCCGCAATTTTAAACTGACCGATAAAAAACACTATTTTTTTGACGGGGTTTCTTCAAAACAGGAAATATATTCGGAATTTTTAGGGCGTTATTACGGTGATAAAAACGATATTCCGAGCAGAATTTTAATTGACTGCGAAACCGAAGATTTTTCCCTTACCGAAAGGTGGCTTTCCGAAAAAGCGGAACACAAGGTTGCATTTATTAACCCAAAACAGGGTGATAATAAGCGAATGCTTGATATGTGCTTGCAAAATGCGGCACAGAACCTTTCCGAAAGAACCGACAGGACAAGCAGAGAAATGACCGCACTAAACGAACTTTCGGAACTTTTAGGGCTTTCAAAAATTCCGTCTTACATTGAAGCGTATGACATTTCCAATACCGCAGGGGATAATAACGTTGCGGGAATGATTGTGTTCAAGGACGGAAGACCTTTTAAACCGGCATACAAAAGGTTTAAGATTAAGTCATTTGCGGGGCAGGACGATTACCGTTCTATGAATGAAGTGCTTGACCGCCGTTTTGCGGAATACCAAAAAGGGGAGGACGAATACTTTAAAATTTTGCCCGATTTAATCTTGCTTGACGGTGCAAAAGGGCAAATTTCCGCTGTTTTGCCTCTGCTTTCAAAATACGGAATAGATGTGCCTGTATTCGGTATGGTTAAGGACTCTAAACACCGTACTCGTGCTATTGCCGCCTCAAACAGCGATATTGAAATTAAATCCAACCGCCGTGCCTTTACTTTGGTTACAAATATTCAAGACGAAGTACACAGGTTTGCAATATCTTACCATAAAAAACTGCAAAGCAAAAAACTTTTAAACCGTGAACTCACCGAAATTGAGGGGATAGGTGAAAGTAAAGCCAATGCACTTCTTAAACATTTCGGCAGTATGAAAAAAATTAAAACCGCTTCTGTTTGTGAATTGCAGGCGGTAAAAGGAATAAGCGAAAAAAATGCAAAAACTATATACGAATACTTTAAAAATTAGTTGACTAATTTTTTTAGGTGTGGTATCATTACCTTTGATAGAGGTGCGGTTTGCATCAGTAGTGTGCGTTTTTCGGTTGACAGGTCGGCACACGAAAGGGAAAACCGCCGAAACAGGGATTTTTCTGTCAAGGAATTTCTGTTGGTTTGCAGTAGAACATACTGCCGACTGTCACGTTTGTGGAGGGCTATCGGTAATTTTTGTAATTTCCGTAATCGGCTCTTGTCGGTTGCGGTTTTTTAATTTTATAAGTTAAAGTTTAAGGAGAATTAAAATGAAAAAGGGTTACACAAGCAAAATTATTTTTGCGCTTATTGTTGCCGCTTTTATCGGTTTGTGTCTTTATTTATCACCGATAACAAGCCCCGCAAACTCGCTTTGGTCACTTTTGCCGCCGGTTGTGGCAATAGGACTTGCACTTATCACTAAAGAAGTTTATTCTTCACTCTTCCTTGGAATTGTGACAGGCGGTTTACTTTGTATGTTTTCCTCTACACCTATTTCGGTAGGCGAAGAAGAAACATTAGGTCACGGTTTTTCGGCTTTCTTTAATGCCGTAGTAAACGAAGGAATTATTAAAAACCTTTCGGATTCTTGGAATGTGGGTATTTTGGTATTCCTTGTTGTTTTGGGTATAATTGTTGTGCTTATGAACCGTGCAGGCGGCAGCCGTGCTTACGGTGAATGGGCAGTAAGAAAAATTAAAACTCGCCGAGGTGCATCGCTTGCTACTTTCGGTCTTGGCACTTTAATATTTGTGGATGACTATTTTAACTGCTTAACGGTTGGCTCCGTAATGCGCCCCGTTACCGATTCACACAAAATTTCCCGTGCAAAACTTGCATACTTAATAGATGCAACCGCAGCGCCTATTTGCATTATTGCCCCTATTTCATCTTGGGCGGCGGCAGTAAGCGGTACGGTTGAGGGTGTAAACGGCATTTCGCTGTTTATTAAAACTATTCCTTACAATATGTATGCGCTTCTTACCATTTTAATGGTAATTTTAATGTCGGTACTTAATGTTGACTACGGCTCTATGCGTATTCACGAACAGAACGCCGCAAAGGGCGACCTTTTCACAACGGGTGAAAATACATATTCCGCATCGGCCGAAACTCCGGTTACCTCTAAGGGTAAGGTTATTGACCTTGTTTTACCTGTTATTATTCTTATTACTCTTTGCATTACAGGTATGGTTTACACCGGCGGAATTTTCTCGGGTACAAGTTTTATAGACGCTTTTGCAGACTGTGACGCCGCTTACGGTCTTTCTCTCGGCTCAATAGGTGCTTTGATTGTAATTGTAATTTACTATATGTGCCGCAGGGTATTAACCTTTAACGATTGTATGAGTGCCGTTCCTGACGGATTTAAGCAAATGGTTCCCGCAATTCTTATTCTTACCTTTGCTTGGGCGTTAAAGTCTATGACCGGTCTTTTGGAAGCAGGCGCTTATGTTTCTTCGCTTGTTGAATCGGCTACCGCCATTCAAATTCTTTTACCGGCAATTCTTTTTGTAGTAGCAGTCGGTCTTGCTTTTGCAACCGGTACTTCTTGGGGTACTTTCGGTATACTTATTCCTATTGTTACCGGTGTATTTGAAAAAGAACTTGCGGCTACTTCGGTTACCGGTATTATTCCGCCTATGGTTGTTATTTGCATTTCCGCTTGCCTTGCAGGTGCGGTTTGCGGTGACCATTGCTCACCTATTTCGGATACTACCATTATGGCTTCAACCGGTGCACAGTGCGACCACGTCAACCACGTTTCAACCCAGTTGCCCTATGCGCTTACCGTTGCGGCAATTTCCTTTGTTTGCTACTTAATTGCGGGATTTGTTCAAAACGTATTTGTAATTTTAGGTACAGGTATTGTTCTTTTAACCGCACTTATGGTTATAATTCATTTTATAAACAAAAGACGGTCAAACGCATAAATATAAGTTGAAAAAATTATCCGTTACAGGTATAATACTTGTAACGGATTTTTTTATGGAGAATTAAAGTGGAAAAAAGAAATTTAGAAAAACATATAGAAATTGAACGCAGTATAATAAAGAAATACCGCAAAACCATTTGGAGCAATTTTGTGGGTGCGGTAAAGGAATACGAACTTATAAAGGAAAACGATAAAATCGCCGTTTGTATTTCGGGCGGCAAGGATTCTATGCTTATGGCAAAGTGTATGCAACAGTTGCAAAGACACAGCGAAGTTCCGTTTTCGTTGGTTTTTCTTGTTATGGACCCAGGTTACAACGTGGAAAACCGCAAACTTATTGAAAGTAACGCAAAACTGCTTAATATTCCCGTGGAAAT
Source organism: uncultured Clostridia bacterium (assembly GCA_946006915.1). Classification (GTDB taxonomy): domain Bacteria; phylum Bacillota; class Clostridia; order Oscillospirales; family Acutalibacteraceae; genus UBA737. Next base: position 3,062 of record CAMFZK010000047.1, on the reverse strand, counting down.
TTTTGAAAGTGATATTTTTGAAGTCACACACCGTTCGGGCGGTTCACCCTGTTACCTTTGCGCCCGTATGCGCCGCGGCTGTCTTTACAGTAAGGCACAGTCGCTCGGTTGCAATAAAATTGCTTTGGGACATCATTTTAACGATGTTATAGAAACCGTTTTAATGAGTATGATGTACTCTTCCGAAATTAAGACAATGCTTCCTAAACTTCACAGTACCAATTTTCCGAGAATGGAACTAATCCGTCCGCTTTACAAGGTTAAGGAAAATGATATTATTTCCTGGGCAAACTATAACCGACTTAAGTTTTTGCAGTGTGCTTGCAAATTTACCGAAGAAAGCAACGAGCGGGAAGACCTTTCCAAACGCAAGGAAACCAAAGCGCTTATTGAATATATTAAAACCTTTAACCCGAGTGCGGACGATAATATTTTCAGAAGTTTGCACAATGTAAACCTTGCAACCCTGCCCGGATGGAGGGACTGTGATTCGGGTGAAATTCATACCTTTTTGGAAAAATTCTAATCTTTTACAGTTTCAAAATTTTGTAGAATAATTCAATTATTGATTTACCAGCTGTTTTATGTTATGATAAATTGAAAAAGCGGAAGTTTAAAATGACTCGCTCATATAAACATTAGTTTAAATTGATGATAGATAAAAAAATTAACAAAACTCGGCTTATAGAACAATCAGGTATTACTTCTAATGCAATGACAAGAATTTAAAAGGGCTAGCCCGGCTCTATAGAATTACTGTAAAATATGCACCAACCTGATTGCGCTATTGATTATGTGACGGAGTTTTTCTGCAGATAGGGAGGAAAATAAATGAATGATACAGTATCCTACGCCACAAAAAGGAACTGGAATAAACTTAATACTTCCGAAAAAGATAGACTCACTAGGCGAGCAAACAAGAGATTATCCAAAAAAAAATTTATTCCTATTGAATATCTCTCAAATAGCAAAAATGCCATTGTATTACAAGAAATATTAGAACAAATCGATTTGAAAAAGTTTTCTATCGAAAGTGTGATTTATTCTCTTGCAAAGTATCTGATAGACAAGAAAAGAATAAAAAACCGCAACATCAAAACTATTTTAAACGAAAATCATTTTGATTATATCAACGAAATAGAAGAATACAACTGGCCCCAAGATGAACGTGATCTGCTTGGAATAGTATATCAGTGTTTATTATTTGAAGGCGAAAAAAACCAAAAAGGATCATACTACACTCCAACTTCTGTTGTTAAAAATATGATAAAAAATCTTGATTTTTCAAATGGACAGTTGTTTTTAGATCCATGTTGCGGAAGCGGATCTTTCTTAATGGAAATTGATGCAAATCCAAACCAATTATTTGGAACGGATAGTGATCCAATAGCGGTATTTATAGCAAAAATTAATATGATAATTAAATATCCTGAAATAGATTTTTACCCTCACATTGAATGTAGAGACTATTTAGAAGATATTAATCTCCTCTCTTTTGATAGTGAAGTGCTTAATAAGAAATTTGATTATATTATGACAAATCCCCCGTGGGGAGCAGTAGCAAATCAAATATGCAGCATCCCGGAAATAACCTCAAAGGAAACTTTTTCTTATTTTTTTGTAAAATCGTTTTCGCAACTAAAGAAAAACGGAAAAATACGTTTTCTTTTTCCGGAGTCTGTCACAAATGTTAAAATTCATAAAGACATTCGCAGTTTTATTCTGAAAAATTGTAATATTGAATCGTTTACACTTTATGATGATAACTTTACTGGAGTAACCACAAAATACGTTGATGTTTGTTGTTCAAACAATGAAATTCAAAAAACAATACCGGTATACAAAAACAATTGTATGGAAATCATTGAACGAGAATCATTTTTCGAGACAGAAAATCTTGTTTTTAATTTTTTAAACTTAAAAGATAGAGAGATTCTTAGTAAAGTGAAAACTCTTGGATGCTATGATTTATCAGAAAGCATATGGGCCCTCGGAATTGTAACAGGTGATAATAAAAATAAAGTATCACATATTGCAACAGAAGGGGCTGAACAAATATATACCGGGAAAGAAATTTGTCCATACTCAGTCAAAACAGCACAATACTATATCAAATATAACCGTGACAGTTTGCAACAAGTTGCAAAAGAAGAATATTATAGAGCACCTGAAAAACTCGTTTACAAGTTTATTTCAAACAAATTAATATTTGCTTATGATAATATGCAACGATTGTTTCTCAATAGTGCTAATATTTTGATTCCGAAAATTAAAGGAATGAGCATTAAAACAGTAATGGCATTTCTTAATTCTGAGTTATACCAATACTTGTATATTCAAATGTTCGGTGAAATCAAGGTGCTAAAAGGGAATCTTGTTGAGTTACCATTTCCTGAATTGTCAGAAAAACAAGACCGCGACATTTCAGAAACAGTCACTAAAATCATAAATGGAGAGTGTACTGATGAGTTTATTCAGAAACAAGTCTATGATATTTTCAATATTTCAGATGATCAAATCAATCATATAAGGAGTATTTTATATGGAAAAGTTGCGTAAAGAATTAGATGCGCAAATTAAGGTATTAAATAAAATAACAGGTAATTATTATAATCTCTCAAGTGAGTTTTTAGACAATTTGTATTCTGTGTACCCATTTAATAAACTTGAGTATATTATTAGTCATCTTATTGGTAATAATATCATCTCGCTAAAACAATATCTTGATATTAGAAATGCGTATTTAGAGCGAAATAAGTATCTTTATGTTTTTGAAATTACTGCACCGAGAACATTTGGAGAAAACTGGGCACAAAGACATTTAAATGAGGTCGTTCCAGAATTGCAGAGACCATCTACAATACTGGACAATAATTATTCAGGACAATATGATTTTTTCTATAAAGGAATAAGAATAGAAGTTAAAGCGTCACGAGCAGTTAAAAGAAAAAGCGGAGATTCTTTGATATTAAAGGCATTATCAAGTGACTCAAAATCAGGTTTTGATATGAATTTTCAGCAAATAAAACCCGAATGTTGTGATGTGTTTGTTTGGATTGCTG
>CAMFZK010000046.1 GCA_946006915.1 uncultured Clostridia bacterium | reverse complement strand
CAGACCTTTTCCAAACTTTCGCTTATAACCGAAAGCATACGGTAAAATTCCAGTCGTTCGGTTTCGGTAAGACCTGTGCTTATTTCGTCTAACACGCAATTTATTTTTTCGGCAATTTCTTTGCCTGTTTTTTTGCCTTTTTCGGTTAAAATAATGGGGCTTTTGTACCTTTTAATGTTTTTCGGCTCACATTCCAAATATCCGTCCTTTTCAAGGTAATCAATAGCACGGGAAATGGTGGCTTTGTCCTCCTCACATTTTTCGCAAAGTTCGGTGGCGGTTACATTTTTTCCCGAATACAAATAGTAAAGGCAGGAAATATGCGCACTTCTTAAATTATATTCTGCCATTTCGTTGTTCTTAATTTTGCGTATATTACGGCTTATTCGGTTAATAAGCACCGTAAAGGTTTCAAATCTTTCTTTCATAATACTCGCTCCCTCCGAATTTGTTGAAATATCAACAAGTGGCATTGTAACACAAAGTTGTTGAAATATCAACAAGTACTTGAAAATTGTGAGATTATGGTATATAATATATGTGCATATTGCATTTAGGAGGGTTTCCTATGGAAGATGTAAAATCTATTGTTGCTAAAAATATAACCGAACTTCGGCTTTTAAATAATATGACCCAAATGGAACTTGCGGAAAAACTGAATTATTCGGACAAAACCGTTTCCAAATGGGAACGGGCGGAATCTTCGCCCGATATTTCCATTCTTGTGGACATTGCGGATATTTTCGGCGTTTCGCTTGATTATTTGGTCAGAAGTGAGAATATAGAAGAAACGGTTAGGGAAAACAGGAAAAGCGAAAAAACCTACAATCGAAAGGTAATTACCTATATGTCGGAAACTATTCCGGTTGCCATTGCGCTTTTTGCTTTTATTATAACTTCGCTTGTAACCAAAACTGCCACTTTCCAATGGCTTTACTTTATTTACACCCTTCCCATTGTGCTGATAATTAAGTTGGTTTTCAATTCAATTTGGTTTAACCCACGGCATAATTACATAATAATATCTGCGCTTATTTGGTCCATACTTGCCACAATACATATTACTTTTCTTTATTTCCACATAAATGTTGCGCTTATATATTTATTAGGTGTTGTGGGGCAGATTGTTGTAATTCTGTGGTCCTTTATAAAGAAAACTTAAAATTAAAAAACTTTAAAAACGCCCTTTTTACGGGGCGTTTTTTTAGTATTCTACAAACCGTAGATATGTTTGTAGAAAAATTCTACTGTACTTTTTTCAATTGTAGACGGTTTTCTATTTATAGTGTGTTTAATAAAGTTTAATAATTTGTTAGAATAGCCACCGTAAAGGCGGTGAAATGTTTGAACATACTTTTTTGCGGTGACTGCGGTGTATGCCGCGGTATATTTTATTCGGCACTTTCACTTTGCAAAAACACAAAAGAAGATTTAGTGTTTTACATATTAACGGCAAGTATAGAAAACCGAAAAGCCGTAACCCCCGATTTTGCACAAAAACTGCAAAAAGCGGTGGGTGAAAACAACAAGGTAGTTTTGCTTGACATAAGCGAGAAATTTTGCGGTTATTTGCCCCTTGCTAATATGGACACTCGGTTTACGCCCCTTTGTATGTTGCGTCTTTTTGCGGATATTACCCCCGAAATTCCCGAAAGAATTTTATATCTTGATACCGATGTTTTGTGCCGTAAAGATTTTAGCCAACTTTATAAAACCGATATGGCAGAGTTTCACATTGCCGGTGTGCCCGACCGCTACGGAAAATGGTTTTTCGGCAATATTTTAAAGCACAACTACTTAAATTCCGGCGTTTTGCTTATGAATATGGAAAAAATAAGAAAAGACGGTTTGTTTTTAAAATGCCGTGAGATGTGCCGTGATAAAAAAATGTTTATGCCCGACCAAACGGCGCTTAACAAATTAGCCAAAAAACGTAAAATCCCCGCAAAATACAACAACCAAGGCAAAATAAAAGAGGATACTGTATTTAAGCATTTTACAACCTATTTTAAATTTTTCCCCTACATTAAAACGGTTACAATTAAACCGTGGGAGACCGAAAAACTGCACAACGAACTTAAAATTTTTGAGTTTGACGATATTTTAAACCAATATGAAAGGTAAGATAACAATGAACAGAGAAATACCGATATTTTTTACAATTAACGACGATTACGCACCGTTTTTGGCAGTTGCGCTTAATTCCGCAATTAAGAACTGCAATAAAAACCGCCGTTACCGTGCAATAGTTTTGCACCAAGGTTTAAACCAAACCAATACCGAAAAATTAAAAGCGCTTGAAACCGAAAATTTCAAAATCGAAATTACCCCTATGAAAGCCAATTTCGAATCACTCGATGACCGTATGAGCAACCGTCTTCGCTGCGATTATTTTACCCTTACAATTTATTTCCGCCTGTTTATTCCCGCAATGTTCCCGCAGTATGACAAGGGAATTTACATTGACAGCGACGTAGTCCTGACCGACGATATTGCAAAACTTTTTGACACCGATATAGGCGATAATTTTATAGGTGCGTGCAGTGACCTTTCCATTGCCGATATTCCCGAACTTGTGCATTACACCGAAGATGCGGTTGGAGTTAAAAAGCATGACGACTACATAAATTCCGGCGTATTGCTTATGAACCTTAAAAAAATGCGTGAATACGGACTTGAGGAACATTTCTTAAATCTTTTAAACACCTACCATTTTGACAGTATTGCGCCCGACCAAGATTACCTAAACGCTATGTGCAACGGTAAAATTCATTATCTTGACAATGCGTGGGATACTATGCCTAACGACGCACACCCACCGCTTGAAAAAACCTATTTAATCCACTATAACCTCTTTTCAAAACCCTGGTGTTATGACGGTGTGCAGTATGAAGAAGAATTTTGGCATTACGCAAAGGACAGCGGATATTTAGAAGAAATTAAGGAATATAAAGCAAACTATACCGAAGACAAGCAAAAAGCCGACAGTGAATGTTTGCAACTTTTAGTAAAACGCGGCAACGAAATTCCCGATACCGAAATCACCTTTAAAAAGTTGCACGAAAAAGGAGTAAAAATCAGACTATGATTATAGGTGATAACCGCAGGGCAGTTATTGAAAACATTAAACAGTCTGCTAAAAGCGGTCAGTTTCATAACAAGGTGGAATTAACCGACCCTGTGCTAACCCCCGAACAAAGCAAAAAAATTACCGATAATTATTTGGAAGACCGAAATTCGCTTACATATAAGGCGAAAAAAGCAGTGGGGGTATTTATGGTAAAAACCGCCGCCAAAATTATAAACAAAAATACCGAAATAATAGGTATTGAAAAAATACCCAAAAACATTGGCGGAGTGCTTATTACGAGCAACCACTTCGGCCCGCTTGAAAACACCGTAATACGACATTTGACCGACAAACTGGGCAGAAAAACACTTGGTATTATTAGCCAAACCACCAATTTTGCAATGCCGGGGTTTATCGGCTATATTATGAACTATGCCGATACTATACCCATTTCTACAGACCCCAGATACTTGGCAAGGGGTTTTCTTTCGGTGCTTAAAGAACGGCTTGTGGACAAAAAACACGCTATTCTTTTATACCCCGAACAGGAAATGTGGTTTAACTACCGCAAACCCCGTCCGCCCAAAAACGGCGCTTACTTTTTTGCGGCTAAACTTAATGTGCCTATTATTTCCTGCTTTGTTGAGATTGTGGATTTAGAAGAAGATGACAACGAGGAATTTAAAAAGGTAAAATACATTCTCCACGTTTTGGACTGTTTGTACCCCGATACAAACAAAACCGTAAAAGAAAATACCGAATTTTTGGCAACAAGGGACTATGAACTAAAGGTAAAGTGCTACGAAGAAGTTTACGGCAAAAAACTTACCTATGACTTTGAAAGCACCGATATTGCCGGTTTAAAGGAAACATTATGAGCGAAAAAAGATATTATTCCTCCTTTACCGACGATTTTGAGCAAACCAAAGACCAAGACTACAAACTGCCCGAAGATTATAAATGGATAAGAACCGATATTTTTTCCAAGTTTTTATCGGGCTTAACCTACGGTTTGGCGGTAATTTTAGGCGGTATTTACTGCAAAGCGGTTTTGCATATTAAATTCAAGGGAAGGAAAAACCTTAAAGCCGTTAAATGCGGTTTCTTTGTTTACGGCAACCACACACAGCCGTTCGGCGATGTTGTTATCCCCGCAATTGGTTTGCTGCCAAAAAGAATTTATACCGTAGTCAGCCCTGCCAACTACGGTATTCCGTTTATAGGTAAAATTTTGCCGTTTTTAGGTGCTTTGCCTATTGCCGATTCTTTGCACGGTATGAAAGAACTTACCAAAGCGATGGAACAGCGCCTTAGGAAAAATCATCCCATTGTAATTTACCCCGAAGCGCACGTTTGGGAATACTACACCGGCATTCGCCCCTTTGCGGATACTTCTTTTAAATTTCCCGTAAAATTCCAAAAACCCGCATTTGCCTTAACAGTAACCTACCGCAAGGGTAAATTTTTTAAAAGACCGGTAACCGAAGTTTTTTTAGACGGTCCGTTTTACCCAAACGGCAACACTTTAAAGGAAAAGACTGCCGATTTACACGGTAAAATCTATTCACAAATGCTAAAACGCAGTAAAAACAGTAATTACAGTTATATTGAATATATTAAAACCGAAGAAAACACTACGACTGACAAATCTTAAGTTGTTTGCATTTGTTGGAGTTCATTTGCTCTTTTTTAATCCGCACTTTGTATTCAATGTATTTATCGTTTTCAAACTTGCGTGTCTTTGCATCTACCCCCGCATTTTGCAGGGTGTCCACAAGTTTGGAAAGACTGTTGTAAAACAGCCGAACATCCCCTATTGCATATTTTCTGACCGGCTCTGTAACCTCTTTTTTAATTTTGGGGTTTATAACGGTTTCCACATATTCTTCGGTTTGGGAAACCGTAAGCCCGTTGGCAATTATATAGTCAAGCGTCTGTGACCTCAAAGACGGTTCAATTCTTAAAAGCGCCCTTGCGTGCCTTTCGGTAAGGCGCGCTTTTTCTATTCGTTCCCGCAGCGGTTTTTCCAACTTTAAAAGCCGCAGTTTATTTGAAAGGGTAGACTGTGCAATACCCAACTTTGCCGCCGTTTCGGATTGTGACATTCCGTAAACGGTGTTTAATTTTTCAAGCGCCTCTGCCTCTTCAAAAACGCTCAAATCACTTCTTTGCAAATTTTCAACTATGGAATAAACCGCTACCGTCTGACGGTCAACTTTATGTAAAATACAGGGTATTCTTCTAAGACCTACCATAAGAGCGGCTCTGTACCGCCTCTCTCCCGCTATTATTTCATACTTGCCGTCAAGCGATTTTCTAACCGAAAGGGGTTGGATTATTCCGTTTACTGCAATACTGTCTGCCAACAGTTTAAGTTCATATTCGTCAAATGTCTTTCGGGGTTGATTTTCCAAAACTTTAAGTTCACTCGGTTTTAACATTAAAAGTTTTTTGTCGGTTATTGTGTTCATAAATCCGCCTCCTTTTATATAATTATGTCAACTAACGGGGATTTTGTAAAGAAAAAGCGGTCGTGCAAATTCGCTCTAAAAACACAAAAACAGCCCTTTTTACAGGGGCTGTTTTGAAATATTTGTAGAATTTCGGGGGTATTTTGGCGGTGTTTGCGATATTTTTTTGAAAATTACGAACGAACGGCTTTCATTTTCCCGCAAATTTTCGCATATAATGTTGGGTTGGGCTAAATTCAGTGTCCGAATAGCGTTACCGCAAAGGGCAACTTCCTCGTCTACCGCAGGACCTTTCATAGAAACAAACAAACCGCCCACCTTAACATACGGGGTACAGTATTCAAGCAAAGTCGGCAATGCCGCAACCGCACGGGCACAGGCAATATCGTACTGCTCACGGTATTTTGCAGTTTTACCGCCCTCCTCCGCACGGGAATGTATTGCGGTAATGTCTTTAAGGTCAAGTTTTGCTATTACATCATTTAAAAAGTTAATTCGCTTATTCAAACTGTCAAGCAAAGTCACCTTTAAATCGGGACGGACAATTTTTAAAACCATACCCGGAAAACCCGCCCCCGTGCCGACATCTATAAGGGTTGCACCCTTTTTAACCTCGACATTTTTAAAGAACAAAATGCAGTCATAAAAATGCTTGTAAAGTACCTCGGTGGGTTCTTTTATTGCGGTTAAATTTATTTTTTCGTTCCACTCCAGCAGCAAATTACCGTATAAATTCAGTTTGCTTATAATATCTTCGGTTAACTCTACGCCAAATTCTTGGCAAAGCGGAGCAATTTCCTTAATGTTAAAATCTATCATACTATTCCTCTTTTAAATATGCTTCTAAACGGTAAATCGGCTGACCTAACGCCACAAAACGGCTTTCGTATTCGGTCATAATATTGCCTTCAAAATCGCTTGCGTGCAAATCAAGCGAAACATTCTTAAGCGCAAAACCGCAGGACGAAAACTGCTCAAGCGAAAATTCAAAAAAGTGCATATTATCGGTCTTTTGGTGAATTTCCGCACCCTCACGCATAATGCGTTTGTAAATTTCAAGAAACTTTTTGTGGGTTAGTCGGTGGGAAGCATACGCTTTTTTGGGGAAAGGACAGGAAAAATTTAAAAAAATCCTTTCTATAGAGTCGGGTTTAATAAATCTTTCAATATACTCAGCACTGCCGCAAATAAATTTTAAATTGGAAAGTCCTGTTTCTTTTGCGGTTTCGCAGGCGTTTACAATTACGTTTGAACTTTTTTCCACCGCAATAATGTTAATATCGGGGTTCTGTTTTGCAAATTCGCAGGCAAATTTACCCTTTCCGCAACCCACTTCCAGATAAATCGGGTTATTATTCCCAAACCATTTTTCCAAATCTATGTATTCTTTTTGGAGTATTGCGGTGTTGAAATTGCGGTCTTGGGTGTTTATTATATATAGGTAGTCCGCAACCGCCGCAAGACGCTCTTCCAGATATTTTTTCTTTCTCATTCTCATAAAAATCACCAATAATTCGTAATCACCTTATATTTTAACCGCCGTGCCGAACATTGTCAAGAAACAGTGTGTCGGCAAATGCTTTTTTGCGTTTTTTAATTAAAATATCTTGACTTTTAGGGATTAAAGGGTTATAATTATTAAGCATTTGTTGCGGAGCGTGTGTTGTTCAAATAGTAAGCGGAGTAGCAGCGCGAAAAGACAGTAAAACAGTAATTGTAACAAAAAAT
>CAMFZK010000045.1 GCA_946006915.1 uncultured Clostridia bacterium | reverse complement strand
TTGAAAACTCAAAAGCATAACCGGTAATTTAAAACATTAACAAAACAACCCCCTTGCCTAAAGGGGGTTGTGATTATTATATACCTTAATGCTATTCCGAAAATAGTTAAAACGAAAGATTATAAATTCAGCATTACCGGCTTATTTGTGCTTTCGTAAAGGCGGTATTTAACTCCCGCCGTGTCAAACATTCGTTTTGCGGCAATAACACTGTCCGAATCTGCATATTTATCTGCCATATAGACAACCTCTTTTATACCCGACTGAATAATTGCCTTGGCACATTCATTACAGGGAAAAAGGGTAGTATAAACGGTGCAACCTTTAACATTTCTTTCGCAGTTTAGAATTGCGTTAAATTCCGCATGGCAAACATACAAATACTTGGAATTAAGCGGGTTATTGTCACGCTCCCAGGGGTAATCGTCATCACTGCAACATCTCGGCATACCGTTATATCCCATAGACATAATGCGTTTATCATCATTAACAATGCAGGCGCCTACTTGGGTAGAGGGGTCCTTACTTCGCATAGAGGAAAGCAAAGCAATTCCCATAAAATATTCGTCCCAACTTAAATAATCTTCTCTTTTCACTGCGTTCACCTCAATACTATACTAACATTTATCGCTCTTTTTGGCAAGAGCGAAGTTTTAAAATATAAAGTCCGCACAAAACCATTAAAAGCGGGAAAACCGATGCAACCGCAAAACCGACATTAAGACCGAACCTATCCGCAAAAAAGCCGATAAGCCAAGGACCTACCGCACAGCCGGTATCACCGCTCATTGCAAATACACTAAACATAACCGCTCCGCCGTTCGTAAAGGTTCTTGCCCCTGCCGAATAAATGCCCGGCCAAGAAATGCTTACGGTAAAACCGCAAAGAGCACAAAAGATAAGTGCCACAAAGGAAATTTTGCAAAAGCCGACTACAATATAACAAACAAAGCACAAAACATTAAGTAAAACAAGCAGTTTTGTAAAGGAAACTTTTTTAGAAAATTTTGCATATACTACCCTGCCCGTTCCCATAAACAAAGCAAACGCACAAGGTCCCGCAATATCACCTATCACCTTTGAAACACCCAAAGCGTTTTGCGCAAAAATAGATGCCCACTCTGCCATTGCAATTTCGCTTGCACCTGCGCAAAGCATCATTAACATATAAATTAAAAAAAGCGGTTTTTTTATTAGTTCCAAAAAGGTTGCCTCTTTTTGGTCGGGTGAGGGTTCTACAATTGGCACTTTGAAAAAACTAAAGGTATTTAAAAAGGGTATAACCGCCCAAATAAGGGGGATATACTGCCAGTTATGATACCCGAAAACAGACACAAGCGCCGTTGTACCCAAAACGGTAAACGCCTGCCCCCAACAGTAAAAGGAGTGTAAAAGCGCCATATTGCCCGATTTATTTCCCGTAGGCAGCATTTCTATAATAGGGCTTAAGATAACCTCGGTAATACCGCTGCCTGCGGCATAAAGGAGTATGGAAATTATTATGCCTAGGTAAGTATCTTTCATAATACCCGGCAAAATGCCAAGTGCAATAAGTCCTATTGCCGCAAATGCTTGGGACATAATTGCGGTTTTTCGGTATCCCGCCGCTTTAACAATTTTAGGGGTTAGTAAATCCACAAACATTTGGGTTACAAAGTTTACTAAAATTAACCGTCCCAACTTTTCATAACTTAAATTATATACATTCCTAAAAACAATAAAAAGTATGGGTAAAAAGTTATTGACTACCGCCTGAACAATAAACCCTACATACCCTGCAAGTTTGGTGGGTAAATACTTTTTAACACTATTATCCATTATTTATATCCTCAACAAGTTTAATAATTTCATTTGGGGTATTAAGCAAAAATTTTGCGCCGTTTTGTTTTAATTCGTCTACCGTTCTAAAACCCCAAGTAACCCCTACGGCAATGCAGCCGCTGTTACCTGCTACCGCCATATCCATTCCCGAATCACCCACAAAAGCACATTCGCTCGGTTTTACACCTAATATATCAATTACTTCGAGTGTAAGTTTAGGGTCGGGTTTAGGGGGGTATCCTTGCTTTTTGCCCGCAACAAGACAAAACCTGTTACCGAAAATTTTTTCAACCACAACTTTTGCCATTTGGTCTGCTTTGTTGGAAACAACGGCAATTTTAATATCGTGATTTTTAAGGGCATCAAGCACCGCTTTTATTCCGTCATAAGCGTAGGTTTTATAAAGATAGTGTTCGCTGTAATACTCATAAAAACAGTCAAAAACTTTACTTTTGGTTTCTGCGTTTCGGTTTTCTTCGGGTATAACACGTTCAATAAGTTTTTGCATACCGTCACCCACAAAATATTTGTACTTTTCTATTTCATAGGTGGGAAATCCAAAAGTTTTAAGCGCATAGTTTGTACTGATAGCCAAATCTTCAAGCGAATTTACAAGTGTACCGTCTAAATCAAAAATAACTGCCTTTATCATATACATACCTCTCCTAAACAAGCAAAAACCCTGAGCGTTGCTCAGGGTTTGTTTGTAAGAAATATTAGATAGCTCTGGTAACCTTACCTGAACGTAAGCAACGAGTGCAAACATTGATACGACGGGGAGAACCGTTCACAATTGCCTTTACCTTTTTTACGTTGGGCTTCCAAGTTCTGTTTGAACGTCTGTGTGAGTGAGAAACCTTAATACCGAAAGCAATTTCTTTACTGCAGATATCACATTTAGCCATGTTCTGCACCTCCTTCTTAATAGTCGGTAATTCTTCCCGACAACATAGCAAGATATATATTAACACAAAGATTTACAAAAATCAAGTATTTTTTTAAAAATACTGAAATTATCTTTCACTTCTAATCGGTCTGCGCATTAAATCGGGTACGGACTGATTTACGTCCTTACCTTTATAAAGCACCGCATAACATTCATTTACAATGGGAAGTTCAACATTATACTTCTGCCCCAAATTGTAAATCATTTCGGTAGCGTAATACCCCTCAACCGTGCCGACTTCTGCCAAGGCGGTATCTATTGCACAACCGCTGCCCACCTTATAGCCAAAACGGTTATTACGGCTGTGACGTGAAGTACAGGTTACAACCAAGTCACCAATACCGGTAAGTCCCGAAAAGGTGTATTCTTTAGCGCCAATACAAATTCCAAGACGTGTCATTTCCGCAAGTCCTCTTGTAATAAGTGCGGCTTTGGTATTGTCACCCAAACCTAAACCGTCACAAAAACCGGCGGCAATGGCAATAACATTTTTCATAGCACCGCCAAGTTCCGCACCTTTAAGGTCACCCGAAGTATAAACCCGCAAAGTATCGCTTGACATTATATCCTGCACCACCTGTGAAGCCGCCAAAGAGTCCGAAGCGGCAACAATAGAGGTAGGAATATTACGTGCAACCTCCTCGGCGTGGGAGGGTCCCGAAAGTGCCACCACCGTAGCGTCGGGTATTTCGTCCTTTATAACTTGGGACAAAAATTTTAAACTTCCCTTTTCAATGCCTTTTGAAACATTTACCACAATTCCGATATTTTTTTGCTTTGAAAGTTTGTTTGCAACGTCACGAATAACGGTAGAGGGGGTTGCAATAATGGTTAAGGCACTTCCCTGCACAACCGACATATCGGTAGTGATTTCTATTCCGTCGGGCAGAAAAATACCCCTTAACAGTTTTTCGTTGGTGCGTTTTTCTTTCAGAAGGTCAACTTCCGTCTGAAAAGGCGACCAAAGGGTAACTTGGTTTCGGTTATTAAAAGCAGAAATTGCCAAAGCCATACCCCATCCGCCGGAGCCCAAAACGGTTATTTTAGCCATTATCCGTTCCTCCCGATTTTTATTTTGGATTCTGTTCCCGCAATTAAGCGTTTTATGTTACTTTTATGTTTTAATATTACTATAGCACCCATTGCCAATATAAGCAATATTTGCGGCAAGATGAATGCCGTTTTGTCGTAAAAAATTATTGCCATTATAACCACTACCACAGCGGCAATTACCGAACCCAAAGACACATATTTTGAAAAAGCAGTAACCAATACAAAAACAACAATTCCGCTGATTATTGCAACAGGGCAGCATACCGCAAAAATACCAACGCTTGTGGCAACACCTTTACCCCCTTTAAAATCGAAGAAAAAGGGAAAAACGTGGCCTAACATACAAGCCGTTCCGCAAAGGTAAGCCCCTATAATGGGCGCTGACCAATCGCCGCCGTTATTTTCCGAAATATACCGGAATATTTCCCTGCCCATATAGGTTGCGACAAAACCTTTTAAAGCGTCAAAAACAAAGGTTAAAGCCCCTGCTAAAAGTCCTGCGTTGCGCAAAACATTTGTAGCGCCGGCATTACCGCTTCCTAGTTCTCTTACATCTTTTTTAACAAATGCTTTGGCAAAAATTACCGCAAAATTTATACTTCCGATTAAATATGCGGCAATTACCGTAACAACTGCGGTTATACCCATACTACTTGTCGCCCCTTTCACGAATAACAAACCTTACGGGGGTTCCCTCAAGACCGAAAATACCCCGTATTTGGTTTTCTAAATATCTTTGATACGAAAAATGGAAAAGTTCGGCATTATTACAAAAACACACAAATGTAGGCGGTTTTGTAGACGCTTGGGTCATATAGTAAATTTTAAGACGTTTACCCTTGTCAGACGGGGGTTGAACACGTGCGGTAGCGTCTGCCAAAATATCGTTAAGTTTGCCGGTGGAAATACGCATTGTGTTCTGTTCATTTACGTATTTAATTAACTCAAATAAACGGTCTACCCTTTGTCCCGTTTTAGCCGAAATGAAAATAATAGGTGCATAAGGCATAAAGGAAAAATCGTTCATAAGTTGTTTGCGGAAAGAATCCATTGTTTTACCGTCTTTTTCAACGGCATCCCACTTATTAACCGCAATAATGCAGGCTTTACCCTCCTCAAGTGCCAATCCCGCCACTTTGGAATCCTGTTCGGTAAAACCGTCCGTTCCGTCTATCATAATAACACAAACATCGGCACGTTCAATAGCCATTTTAGCACGCAGTACGCTGTATTTTTCTATTTTATCCTCTACCTTGCTTTTACGGCGAAGACCGGCAGTATCTATAAAATTATACTTAACGCCGTTTTTTTCTATTCTTGTGTCAATAGCATCACGTGTTGTACCCGCAATATTAGAAACAATAGAGCGTTCTTCACCCGCAATTTGGTTAATAAGGGAAGATTTACCTGCATTTGGCTTGCCGATTACGGCAACATTTATAATTTCTTCGTCCTCTGTTTCAAATTCTTCGGGCGGAATATGGGCAATAACGGCATCAAGCAAATCACCCGTGCCGTGACCGTGTACCGAAGAAACGGCAATAGGGTCGCCAAGTCCTAAATTATAAAATTCGTAAAATTCCAAAGGTGTATCGCCTATATTATCGCACTTATTAACGCACAAAACAATCGGTTTTCCGCTTTTTTGCAGCATAGATGCCACGTCCATATCGGCGGCGGTTACACCGCACTTTAAATCGGTAACAAAAATGATTACCGAAGCCGTATCAATAGCAAGTTGTGCCTGCGCACGCATACTGCTTAAAATAATATCGTCGGTTTTCGGCTCGATACCGCCCGTATCAACAAACATCATCTTTCTGCCGAGCCATTCGCCGTCACCGTAAATACGGTCACGGGTAACGCCCGGTGTATCGTCCACAATAGAAAGCCGTTTGCCTATTATTTTGTTAAAAAGTGTGGATTTACCTACATTAGGTCTTCCCACAACAGCAACAATAGGTTTTGCCATATTATAATTCCTTTCCTAATAAAGCGTCAATAAGCGAATAACCGTCGTTATCAACGGGAATTATTTTTACACCTAAATCCCGTGATAATTCGTTTAGGGTGATACTGTCAAGAAACATATCCCCTTCTTTTCTTAACATTACTGCGGGAATAAGCATTTCTTCACCCAAAATTTCCCCTTTTAACTGCTCTTTTATATCGGTAGCGGTAACAAGACCTGCTACGGTTATTTTTTCGCCGAAAAAGTTATTTTTAATTTTATAAACCTTACACTCTAAATTATCCCATTTTTGTTTGCATTTGTCAACTATTTCCGTAATTAAAGGGTAAGCCGCAACACCTGTTACAACAGATATTTTGCGTTTTTGGTTTAATTTATATTCTTCTTCGGCTATGGCGTCGGTCGCTTCTTTAAACAAAAGCGCCCATAATCCCACGCCGTTTTCAAGTTGCAAAAATTCGCCGTAATATTCCGCATCGGGCATCTGCCTTTTGGCTAACAAATAAAACTCGTCCGAAGCATATATACGCCGAGAACCGTATTTTTTAATACATTCTTCACCGTAACGGTCTATAATATCAATGGTTTCTGCGGCGGTTCTAGGGTTAAAGGGAACTAATTCTGCCAAACCGTCACGGTATTTTGTAAGTCCCACAGGTACTGCCGCAATACATTCGGCATTTTGAAGTTCGGTTAAATCGCTTAAAGTTCTTTTAAGTTCTTCGCCGTCATTATAACCCGGGCATAAAACCAACTGGCAGTTAATTTTTATTCCCGCATCGTTAAACCTTTTAATAACCGAAAGCACATTTCCGGCATTTTTGTTTTTCATCATCTTAACCCGAAGTTCGGGGTTAGTGGTATGCACCGAAATATTTATGGGGCTTATGTGCATTTTAATAATCCGTTCAATTTCGTGTTCGGTAATGTTTGTAAGGGTAATATAATTGCCGAAAAGGAAAGAAAGGCGTGAATCGTCATCCTTAAAGTACAAACTGTCCCGCATACCTTTGGGTAACTGGTCTATAAAGCAAAAAACGCATTTGTTAAGGCAGGAATGTTGCTTGTCCATTAAATAGGTTTCAAAATTAAGTCCTAATTCTTCATAATCTTCCTTTTTTATCCTTTTACGTTTTATTTTACCCTTGTCGTCAATATATTCAATTCTAAGTTTAGTGTTGTTTTGGTAAAAACGGTAATCAAGCACGTCCATTATATCGTTTTTGTTTATTGAAATAAGGGTATAACCCTCTTTTAAACCCGCTTTGTCTGCGGGACTTTTTAAATCCACCGATTTTATAATAACAGACACAACTTAATCCCCTTTCTGTTTAAAAAAATCAGAGGCGGATATTCTCCCCCTCTGATTTTTGTGTGCAATTTGTAAACAAATTATTCAGCAACTTTTACAACTTCACGGCCGTCATATTGACCGCAAGCAGTGCAAAGTCTGTGCGGGCGTTTGTATTCGCCGCAGTTAGAGCACTTTACTAAAGTAGGAGCGCTTAACTTCCAAACGTTATTTCTTCTTTTGTCTCTTCTTGCTTTCGAGTGTTTTCTCTTTGGTACTGCCATTTTCAGCACCTCCTTAAATCTGTCTCTTATACACATCTCCGAGCCCACGAGACGTAGAGGAA
>CAMFZK010000044.1 GCA_946006915.1 uncultured Clostridia bacterium | reverse complement strand
TAAAAAACGGGATTCTCCAAAGTTCTATCGGTTCACAGTTACCGCAGGAATTGCAGTTTCTGCAAACGTCGCATAGATATTAAATTTGTATACAAGTATATCATTATAATTTTTATTTTTCAAGTAGTTTTTTCCCTAATTCGACATTTTCCGCATTATAGCTAATATCTGTAAAATTTTCCTTGCGTTTTTGTACTATTTTGGACAACCACCTCATACAATTTAGCGAGGTGAAAATAATGGAAAACGAAAAAAATTTTGATAGTGTGCTTTACGCCCTGCCCGAACGGCTTATTCCCACATTCCAAAACCTTTCTTTGTGTGTTAAATCAAATGTTTCGGAAATACGGTTGCGTTTGGGACTTCCGCTGGCACTTACCGTAAAGGGCGAAACGGTATTTTTGCGTGAAAACGGAAAAACCCAATTTTTTATTTCGGGGGACTTAATAAAAATTACACAAAATGATTTAGACGAAACCTTTAAAAAACTTTGCAACAATTCGGTTTACGCCCACGAAAAGGAACTGAAAAACGGCTATATTACTATGAAAAACGGTTGCCGTGCCGGTATTTGCGGAAATTTGAGCGACAGCGGTTTTTTAAGTAATGTTTCTTCGGTAAATATTAGAATTGCACGGGAGATTATCGGTTCGGCAAATGAAATAGTTAAAAATTACACCTGTGGCGGACTTTTAATTGCAGGTCCACCCTGCAGCGGTAAAACCACGGTTTTAAGGGATTTAGTACGTCAACTGTCACAAGGAAATACAGGACGTATTAAACGAATTTGCGTAATAGACAGCCGTAACGAAATTTCGGGAACCGGCAAAGGAAACAAAGGTACCGATTTAGGATATGCTACCGATGTACTTCTTTGCAAGGACAAGGCGGCGGGAATAGAAATTGCACTTCGTACAATGTTTCCCGAAGTTATTGCCTTTGACGAGATAGGCACATTAAGCGAACTTAAAAGCGTGAGCGACTGTTTTTGTTCGGGGGTTGATATTATAACCACGGCACATATAGGTTGTCTGCAAGAACTTACCCAAAGAAACGTAACATATAACCTTTTAAAAAGCGGTGCGGTTTCATTTGTGGCATTACTGCCTAAAATTCACGGCGGTAAAATACAGTTTATAAGTGTAAAGGAAGTTTTGCGTGACAGGGCTGTTTAAACTTTCAGGGTTCGGTTTAATTCTTTTTACAACCAGCATTCTAGGGTTTTTAAAATCGGAATCTTTGAATTTACGGCTTAAGAAATTAGTCTCTTTAAAAACCGCAATAACCGATTTAAAACAACGAATACGGCTTACCGACACCGAAATAGATAAACTGATTTCGGTTTCTTTTAAAAACGTTAAGGATATTTACGCAAATTTAGAAAAAAGTGACGCCGAAATAGTTGAAAACTTTTTTAATGATATAGGTATGTCGGACACCGAAGCCGAAATAAACCGATGTGAACTTTATATTTCGCTTTTGGACAATAGGATAACCGACGCCGAGAAAAAGTACTGTGAACTTTCTAAACTTTACAAAAGCATTGGTTTTTGGGGCGGTGCTTTTATTTGCATTTTCTTTATGTGAGGATAAAAAATGGATGTAGATTTTATTTTTAAAATTGCCGCTATCGGCATAATTGTTACGGTGTTAAATCAGGTGCTAATCCGTTCGGGACGGGAAGAACAGGCAATGCTTACCACATTAGCGGGGCTTGTTGTTGTGCTTTTAATGGTTGTAAACGCCGTGGCGGAACTTTTTACAACCGTAAAAAGTTTATTCGGACTTTAAAAATGGAAGTATTAAAAGTTTTGGCAATTTGCTTTATAACCGCCTTTATTTGCCTTATCTTAAAGGGGCAAAGAAATGAGTTCGCCTTTTTAATTTCGGTTTTCGCTTCGGTTTTAATGCTTTTATTTTTAATTAAAAACGTAATTGTTCCATTAACCGTTTTACAGCAAAAAATAGAAGTGTACGGAATAAATATAAGTTACTTTAAAACCGCTTTAAAGGCATTGGGTATCGGCTACATTACCAACTTTACGGCAGACAGTTGCCGTGATGCAGGACAAGCGGCACTCGCCTCTAAAGCAGAACTTGCAGGCAAAATCGCACTTTTTATTTTGTCTGTTCCGCTTGTAATTTCGGTTATGGAAACGGCTTTGGGTTTTATAAAATGATTAAAAAAATATTTGTTTGTTTTTGTTTGCTTTTTGTTTTTTCGGTAAATGTGTGCGCTTCTGAAACCGATATTTACACCGAACAGTTACACTCGAGCGGTGCGGATACATTAGGAGAAAATTTACCCGAAGATATTAAAGATTATTTAGAGGAAAACTCAATAAATCTATACGAAACCGACTGGGTAAACGGTATAAACTTTAAAACCGTTTTTTCGCACATTTTTTCCTTTTTTAAAGGCGGATTTAAAAAACAGTTTGCAACCTTTGGGTGTGTTATGGGGGTTATTTTGCTGACCGCCGCACTTTCCGGTAACTCGGCAAACGGTATAAACCCCACCGTAGTCTACATAACCGTACTGTCGGTTGCCGCACTCATTATTACCCCATTGTTTTCTTTAATTTCAGCATCGGTAACTGCACTTAAAGACTGCGGTTATTTCATAACCTGTTTTGTGCCGGTTTTTGCCTCTATTGTGGCGGCAGGAGGCAAAACCGCCACAAGCATTTCCATGAGTGCGCTTTTACTTGCCGCCGCAAACGGAATGATATATATTGCAAATTATGTTTTGTTACCCTTACTCAGCGGATATTTGGCGGTAAGTATTTCTTCTTCGGTTTCTCCCCTTTTAAATAACTCGGGACTTGGCGAAGGCATTAAAAAAACGGTGTTTTGGGTTCTTTCATTAGTTTCTACCGTGTTTGTAGGAATTTTAGGTATACAAACCGCCGTTAATTCCTCTGCCGATAATCTTTCAATGAAAACCGCAAAATTCATAATCGGCTCGGCAGTTCCTGTTGCCGGCGGTGTCCTTTCCGAGGCGTTAGGTACTTTAACGGCGTCAATTTCCCTTCTTAAATCCACGGTTGGCATTTACGGAGTTATAGTTTGTTTGCTTTTCTTTTTGCCTATTATTTGCGAACTGTTGCTTTGGCGTTTAGGGTTGGCGGCGGGTATTTTTTTGTCGGGTATTTTTTCGGTTTCAAAACTTTCGTCATTATTAAAATCCATAGACACCGTTTTGTCGGTACTAATAGGCATAATACTTTTAAGTTGTGCTATGTTTATAATCTCGCTTACGGTAATAATAAGCATTAGGGTGACGGTATGAACAGTTTAAACAGTATTCTTATTTCCTTTTGTGTTTCCTGCATTTTAATGGGTACGCTTTACATAATTTGTCCCGAAGGAAAACTTTCAAAGCCATTGCAGTATATATTCGGTCTTTTGTTTGTGGTTATGGTTATTTCTGCAGCAAAACTGCCGTTTATAGGCAACATAAACTTTACCCCGCCCGAAATAAATACCGAAAATTACGAGGAGATGGAAATTTCTTCGGCTAAATATGTTTTTTCCTACGTATTAACCAAAAACGGTATAAATTTTAAGGAAATATCCCTTTGTACGGATAATTTGCCCGACGGCAGCATAGTAATTAGTAAAGTAATAATAAATTCGGACTGCGAAAGCGAAGAAATAATTAAGGTGCTAGGTGACCTTGTGAAAACAAGAGAGGTTGAAATAATAAATGAATGACATAATAAAAAAATTTAAAAACCCTAAAATACTTATAATTTTAGGCATTTCGGGAATTGTGCTTATATTTTTATCAAGTTTAGGCGGTAATAAAGCCGAAAGCCAAAAAACCGACAGTTTACCCCAAATTTCGGTGGAGCAATACCGCCGTTCGCTTGAAAAAGATATTTTAAAAATTGTTAAAAGTATTACCGGCAGTAAAAACGCCACGGTTGTTGTAACCCTTGAAAGCGGAATTTCTTACGAATACGCCGATATAAGCGAGGGTTCAAACACCGATAAAACCGATAAAGACACCTCCGCTTCAAGCAGTGAATCCAAACGGGGATACATAACCGTTAAACGTAAAGACGGAAGCGAAGACGCATTGCTTGTAACCGCCCGTATGCCCGAAGTGCGGGGTGTAGCCATTGTATGTGAAGGAGGGGACGACCAACTTATTGCCGAAAAAATTCAAAACACCGTTACGGCGGCTTTGAATATTACATCTAAAAGAGTATCTATAGCAGGAGGAACATAAAATGAAAAAAGGCAAAGTATTTTCAAAAAGTCAGTTAACCGTTGCGGTGATGTTGGTAGCATTAGGTGCGGCAGTATGGCTTAACAGTAAATATCTACCCTCTTCTACCAAATATTTAGGGGAAACTTCCTATGTAAACAGTACAAGTAAATCCCAGTCGGTCGAAACATCTGCAAAAGCGGAGGAAGATTATTTTACATCGGCTAAAAGTGAGCGAGAAAAAAACCGCAAAAAAGCAATAGAAACGGTGGAAGAAACACTTAAAGACAGCAAACTGAGTGAAACGGATAAAAAAGACACCTTAGCCAAACTGCAACTGATTTCCGACCGAATGGAAAAAGAAAACAATATTGAAAGTTTGCTTAAAGCCAAGGGTTTTGAAAAGTCGCTTGCAATAATAGGTGACGACGAAATTAACATTGTAATATCTTCCGAAGGGCTTACCACCGCAAACACACTTCAAATTCAGGATATTGTAACTTCCCAGACCGACATCGGTTTATCCAAAATTAAAATTATCCCCATAAAGTAAAAATATGTTGTGTTATTTGCATTTAGGTGGTATAATAGTATAAAAATATATGCTAAACGGAGGTTAAACCTATGTCAGATAACAAAACAGAACTTTCCATCAATACCGAAGTTATTAGAAAAATGGCAGAAATCGCCGCTTTGGAAGTAGACGGTGTAAAAGGTATCAGCAAAAGAAATATTGACCTTAAAGGCGCTTTAAAAGCAAAAAACCCCCTTACAGGTGTTGTTGTTGAAAATGTAAACGGCGCTATTGAAATAAATGTGAGCATTTGTGTTGCAAAGGGTGTTAATGTTAAAACCGTTTCCGAAAAGGTACAGGAAAACATTAAGGACAAAATTCAAACCATGACCGGCACCGCCGTAACCAAAGTTAACGTAAGTGTTGCGGATATTGCAATTACGGCTGAAGAATAATTATACGGTGGAAAAATCGGTAAAAGCGTTTTGCTTTTACCGATTTTTTTAATTTAAAGTATTATCAGTTCTTTTGGGCTTTTAGTAAGGTTTATAATGCCGTTTTCGGTAACATAAACCATATCCTCAATTCTAACGCCAAACTCATTTTCCAAATAAATTCCCGGTTCAACGGTAATTACGGTCCCGCTTTTTAAAACGGTTTCGTCACGTGTGTTAAAGGCAGGACTTTCGTGAATTTCAATTCCCACACTATGCCCTAAACCGTGACCGAAACAACCTTTATACCCCGCCGTGTCTATAATATTGCGTGATATTCGGTCAATTTCTTTGCAAATTACATTCGCTTTAATATTTTCAAGCGCCTCTTCTTGGGCTTTTAATACGGTGCTATAGACTTCCGCCTGTTTTTCGGTTATATTCCCTATCGCTACCGTTCTTGTCATATCCGAACAGTATCCGCCCCACTTTGCGCCGAAATCCATTGTGAAAAAGTCGCCCTTTTCTATTTTTTTGTCGGTAGGAACACCGTGAGGCAAAGAAGTATTTTTACCCGAAATTGCAATAGTGTCAAACGAAATACCCTCACTGCCGTTTTTACGCATAAAAAATTCCATTTCAAGTGCAATTTCTTTTTCGGTTCTGCCCGGTTCCAACCGCCCTAAAATATAATTAAAGGTTTTATCGGTAATTTCTTGCGCTTTGGTTATACATTTCAGTTCTTCATCGTCTTTAACACTTCTCAAACCGTTTATTACATTTTGAATATAGGGTTGGTCACTTAAATTTATTCCCGAAAAACTCTCACAAAGTGTTTTAAATTTTGCAACGCTTATGTCTTCGGTTTCAAGGAAAACGGTTTTAACCTTCTCTTTTTTAAGTATTTCCGCCATTTGAACATAGAGTCGCTCGCAAAGTAAAACATTAAGCCAATTTACGGTCTTCTTTGCCTTTTCGTAATACCTGAAATCCACCAACAAAAATGCGTTATTCCGAGTTACAACCAACGCCCCGGCAGAAGAAGTAAACCCCGAAAAATAAAAGCGGTTAGCGCCTTGGAATAAAATAACCGCCGTGTTATTTTCTAAATATTTTTGCAAATTTTCAATTCTTTTTTCTGTCATTTTTATTTCCTTTCAAAAGCGGTATAACATTGTCAGCCAAATTAAGCAAAGCATAAAGGTTAATTATAACCATTATTCCGTTAAAAAATTCTGCAAACCGCCAAACTGTTTTAACCTTTAAAACTGCCCCCGCAATACAAAATATCGGGTATAAAACGGTAAAAATTTTCTTTCCCTTTTCGCCAAACAAAAATTCCCCGCAGTTTATTCCGTAAACCGCCCAACCTATAATGCTTGAAATACCGAAAAGCAAAAGCATTGCCGACAGCATCCACACCGAAAAACCGCCGTAGACACTATAAAGCGCCTCTTTAATAAGAACTGTTTTTTGGTTCCCGTAATCTATAATACCCCCGCTGCAAAGAATTGTCAATGCCGTTAATGTGCATAAAACCATTGTATCTAAAAACACTTCAAAAATTCCGTAAAGTCCTTTTGTTTCGGTATCGTCACCGCCTGTTAGGGCATAAGCCATTCCCGCCGTGCCAAGTCCCGCTTCGTTAGAAAAAACACCCTTTGAAGCACCCGAAATTACCGTAACTAAAACCGAACCAACCGCTCCACCGCTGACTGCAGCGGGGTTAAACGCACCTTTAAAAATGTTTACAAAACAGTTTGGAACACGGCTTATATTACTTAAAATAACCCCTAAACAAAGGGTTATGTAAAGAACCGACATTAAAGGTACTGCCTTTAATGTAAATTTACTTATTTTTTGAGTTCCGCCTATTACCACAAAAGCCGTAATAACCGTAAGAATAATTCCCACCGCAATTTTTAGATTGGACCCCAAAAATATAACCGCCGAATTGGTTTGAATAATATTTCCGCCGAAAATACAGGCAAAAACCCCGCAAACGGCGTAAATTTTCGCAAGTATTCCGTTTTTTATATAGTACATCGGTCCGCCGTAGTTTTCGCCGTTTTTGTGTTGTTTAAATTTAACCGCCGTTACAATTTCCGCCGATTTTATGCACATTGCAAAAACCGCACTTACCCACATCCAAAAAACCGCTCCCGCACCGCCCAAACTAAGCGCCGCCGAAACACCTATAATATTCCCCGTACCCACCGTTGCCGAAAGTGAATTGCAGGCCGCCGAAAAGGGGGTTATGCCGCCTTTTTCGGTTTCACTTTTTCCAAAAAACGCCCTAAAACTTTTGCCGAAATTTTTAAACTGATATCCGCCGGTTCTAACCGTAAAATAAACCCCCACAGCCACAATAAGCACAAAGGGAAACATTCCCGAAATCAACTTTTCCAAAATAAAAATAATTTTTACCATAAAAACACATCTTCCTTTTGTTTATACTATTAAATCTTAAAAAAATTTATGATATTTGTTGAGATTTTTAAAGGATTATTG
>CAMFZK010000043.1 GCA_946006915.1 uncultured Clostridia bacterium | reverse complement strand
CTTTAAAGCATTGGTGTCAATAAGAATATAAAAACAAACCGAGA
This sequence comes from uncultured Clostridia bacterium, assembly GCA_946006915.1. GTDB lineage: Bacteria > Bacillota > Clostridia > Oscillospirales > Acutalibacteraceae > UBA737. The sequence continues at coordinate 7,694 of CAMFZK010000043.1, read as the reverse complement.
AAATTTCGGTTTGTTTTACAATCTTAACACTGATTAAGTTTTTTGTAAATTTCTTTTACCTCGTCCTTTAACGGTTTATTTTCGGGCGAGGACAAAGTCGGGTCTTGGTTTAAAACATATTCCGCATATTTTTTAGCAGTTATAAGCACATTTTTATCTGCAAAAATATCGGCTATACGCATTTGGGGTATACCGTGTTGTCGGTTTCCCAAAAAGTCACCCGGTCCACGCAAATTAAGGTCGTAATCGGCTATTTTAAAACCGTCGCTGTTTTGCTTTATAATGTCAAGCCGTTTTTGGGTTTCGGGTGATTTACTGTCCGAAATTAAAATACAGTCCGACTTAAACTCCCCTCTGCCGATTCTTCCCCGCAACTGATGAAGTTGCGAAAGACCGAACCGCTCGGCATTTTCTATTACCATAATTACGGCATTGGGTACATCAATACCCACCTCTATTACGGTGGTGGAAATGAGCAGTAGTATTTCCCCTCGTGCAAACTTTTGCATTACTTCCTCTTTTTCGGCGGGTTTCATTTTGCCGTGCAAAAGCCCTAACGAATAGTCCTTAAACTCGTTTTTCTTTAAATCCTCGTAATATTCGGTTGCCGAAGTCAGATCCAATTCCTCGTTTTCCTCAACCAACGGGCAAACAATGTACCCTTGCCTGCCTTGGTTTAAAAACTTTTTTATGTAATTATAAATTCTTTGGCGATAGGAGGAATCCACGCAGTAGGTATCAACCTTTTGTCTTCCCTTTGGGTACATATCTATAATACTTATATCAAGGTCGCCGTAAAGAATGTGTGCCAAAGTTTGCGGGATAGGTGTTGCCGACATTACAAGTGTGTGCGGATTATTGCCCTTTTCGGCAAGTTTTCCCCTTTGTGCCACGCCGAAGCGGTGTTGTTCGTCGGTTATTACAAGCCCTAAATTATTAAATTCAACATCATTTACAATAAGTGCGTGAGTACCGATTATTACATCAATTTCGCCGTTATTAAGTTGATTTTTAACCTGTGTTTTTTGTTTTTGGGTTAAAGCACCGGTAAGCAAAGCGCAGTTTATACCGGTATTTTTTAGTATGGAGCAAAAGGTCTTATAATGTTGCTCGGCTAAAATTTCGGTTGGTGCCATTAGTGCGGACTGATAACCGTTTTTAGCGGCAACAAAGCAAAGTGCCGCCGCAACCGCCGTTTTACCGCTTCCTACGTCCCCTTGTACCAAACGGCTCATCGGTCTGCCCGAGCGCATATCACAAATACACTCCTCAACAACCCGTTTTTGTGCGTCGGTAAGTTCAAAGGGCAGCATTTTTTGAAATTCGCTGAAACAATTATTTTTAATAACGCAACCGCTTAAAGAGTGGGACTTTGTCTTTAAAACCGAAAGTGCCGTTTGCAAACAAAAAAGTTCTTCAAAAACGAGGCGTTTTTTTGCCATTTCAAAAGAGTCCCGGGTTTTCGGGAAATGGATATTCCAAAGAGCGTAATTTATATCGCAAAGTCGGTTTTCGGTTCTGATTTTATTGTTCAAAACTTCTGGCATTTCCACTGTGGAAAGCGCCGTTTTCACAAGTTTTTGAATTGTAGCGGACGACATATTTTTGCTTGCGTTATAAATCGGCTCTATTCGGTTAAAACTTACCTCTTTAATAATGGGTGAGTTCATTTGACGAAGAATTAAATTTTCGTCAAACTTGCCGTAAAAAAGATATTCGCAACCGTATTTCAGTTTTTCCGCCAAAAACCTTTGGTTAAAAAGGGTTACTGCAAAACGGTCGGTTTTGTCGCTTGCTATAAATTTGTAAAGTGTAATTCCCCGCCTTGTTTCCACCGTTTCAATAGGGGTTGCAATTTTTGCTTTAATGCAGACATTTTGGTTTGGCAGAGCGTCTTTTACGGCAGTAATATCAGTCCAATCAAGGTACTTTCTCGGAAAAAAACGCAAAAGAGCACCGACCGTGTCGATGCCCTTCCCTTTTAAAATTTCAGCACGTTTAGCACCGACACCCTTTAAATATCTAATATCAGTGTTGGCTGTCATCTTTTTGCTCCTATTCTACCGAAAGAATGTAATAGTAAATCGGTTGTCCGCCGTTTATAAAGGTTATTTCGGCTTTAGAACCGAACTTTTCTTCGATTTGTGCTTCAATGGATGCGGCCTGTTCTTCGGTAACATCCGCACCGTGAATAACGGTTATAAACTCGCTTGAGGGTTTAACCATCTTCTTAAGAAGTTTTAAAACGGTTTTTTCAAGGTCGGTATCAACAAAAGTAATTTTACCGCCAAGCAAAGCCATAAGTTCGCCCTGCTTAATTTTAACACCGTCTACATCGGCATCCCTTGCGGCAAATGTAATTTGTCCCGTTGCGATACGTTCGGTAGAGTTTTGCATTTCAATAGCGTTTGTGTTATCGTCCGCATCGGGGTCAAAATTAAGCATTGCCGAAATACCCTGCGGAATGGTTCTTGTGTGAATAACAATTACCTTTCTTGTGCTTATGGGAATTGCCTGTTCAGCCGCCATAATAATGTTTTTGTTGTTAGGAAGTACAAAAACGGTTTCGGCAGGTGTGGCTTCTATTGCTTTTAAAATATCGTCGGTACTGGGATTCATAGTCTGCCCGCCCGAAACAATGGTATCAACACCTAAATCACGGAAAAGTTCTGCCAAACCGTCCCCTGCGCAAACCGAAACAAAACCAACAGGTTTTGTGGGTTCTACGGGTGTGAAAACTTCGGTTCTGTCCGCACTTTTGGCGGGTTTTTTCTTGGCTTCATTTGCTTCGTGTTTTGCTCTTTCGTGTTGGTCACGCATATTTTCAATCTTTAAATGAACAAGCGAACCAAAGGTAAGTGCGTTTTCAATAGCGTTACCGGGGTGGTCGGTATGAACGTGAACCTTAATAATCTCATCATCGTCAACCACAACAACACAGTCGCCGATGGTTTCAAGATACATTCTAAGTTCGTTTGGTTCTTTTTCGCAACTTTTTTCACGGTTTACAATAAATTCGGTACAGTAAGTAAAGGTGATTTCGGTTTCAAATTCGCCTGCGGCATTAAAAGAAACTTCTTCTTGCGGTTCATCTTCCGAAACAGCGTTAGATTTAATCATAACACCGTCCTTCATAACCGAAAGCATACCTTCAAGAATTAAAACAAAGCCCTTACCGCCTGCGTCAACAACCCCTGCCTTTTTAAGTGCGGGAAGTAATTCGGGGGTTTCGGCAAGTGCTTTTTTTGCACCCTCTATTGCATATTCAAAAATTTCAAGTTCGTTTTTACCCTCTTCCAATGCCTGTTTAGCATATTCGGAAGCAACACGGGCAACGGTTAAAATTGTACCCTCGGTTGGCTTCATAACTGCTTTGTAAGCGGCCTCAACGCCGAAAACAAAAGCGTTGGTAATATTTTCGCTTGTTAAAAATTCATCTTCACCGATTCCTTTGGCAAAACCGCGGAAAAGCAAAGAAGTAATAACGCCCGAATTGCCCCTAGCCCCCCTTAAAAGTGCCGAAGCATTAACCGAAGCAACCTTACCGGCGGTAGCACCGCTTAACTTTTCAAGTTCACGGGCGGAATTAGAAAGCGTCATAGACATATTTGTACCCGTGTCGCCGTCCGGCACGGGGAAAACATTCAAATCATCCACCGCTTTACGGTTATTGCTTAAATTGTTTGTTGCAGAAATAATCGCATTACGCAAAATATCGCCGTTAATCAAAATATTACACTCCTTCGTCCAAAAATGAGTTATTCTTTAATTCCGTCAATTTTAACTATTACTTTTTCTACTTCTATTCCGGTTGCTTCATAAACCACATACTTAACCTTTTCGGTTATGCTTGCGGCAATAGCGTTTATGTTCATTCCGTAGGTAACAACAATATGAAGTTCAACAGTTATAGAATCGGTATTGCCGATAACCTTGATACCGGTGTCTAACTGCTCGTTTTTGGAAAGTCTGCTAAAGAGTTTTTGCTTATTTGTGCTTGGAACCATACCTACTACACCAAAGCAAGAGGTAACCTCATTGCCGATGAGTTTTGAAAGGTATTCTTCGCAAATTGAAATTTTACCTAACCTTGTTTCATAAGTTATCATAAACAATCCTCCTAATTTACTTTGAATTTATATGATTTAATTGAAAAATAAATATCACTTTTGGAAGAGTTATTTACATTTTCAATACTGTCATTGCAAAAAAGTATTCCCGTTCTGTAACAAATAGGTATTATGGGCATATCGGTTTGAAGTACCGCTGCAACATCGGTAACCGAGGTTTCGCCGGTATAGAACTTTTCAATAACCGCTTTTGCGGAAGTGTTTTGAACCGGTGGTTCCGTCCCCTCAATTTGTTCTGTTACGGTTTCTTTAACACCGTAAGCCAAATAACCGCCTTCGGTTACAATGGGACGTATGTCCATATTATCGGGTATGCTAACCTCTGCCAAATAAAGTTGAAAATCCCCGCTTTGCAAACGGGCTAAATAATTATCGTAAGTTTCTTCGATAACGGTAATCTTTATACCCACGGTTTTAAGTTGGTTTGCAATAGCTAAAGCCGCCGCCGCACGGATACGGTTTTCCTTATTTACAAGCAAAGTAAACCTTAATGTGCCGTCGCTCTTTCTGTAAAATCCCTCTTTATCTAAATTATTATATCCTATTTCTTTCAAATTCTCAATAGTTATTTGCGAATTTGCAGTAGTTTGTATATTTTGTACAGATTTTGTTTCCTGCCAAACGGGGTTAAAAAAGCCGTTTGCGGCTATTGCGTTATTATAAAAAATTTCTTTGCAAATTTTTTCGCGGTCAATACCCGAGGAAATTGCCTGACGGAGTTCACGCAATCCCAGTTCGCCGATATTGTGATTAACGCCGATATACACCAAATTATTGAGGTTTATATCAATCTTTTCACCGCTCATTCTTAAAATATTGCCGTCCGAGATGTTGCTGAAATACATATCCGCCGCACCGATTTCAATATAATGCGAAACCGATTCCAAATCGGGCGTGTTTATAAGGCGGATTTTGCTTATACTGCCGTTTTCGGGGAAATAATCGTTTTTAACAAGCGAAAGTCGGTCTTCGCTTACTTTAAATCTGCCGCTGCCTATAGGCGGTAGTTTAACACTGTCCGAGTCGGTCAAATTATCGCTTCCCTGTTTGAAAATGGGAAAATCCAAAACATTTGCAAAATAGCGGTCATAAATGTTAAGGTTAAAGACAACCGTATCTGCCCCCACAGGCGAAACCGACACCACTTCGTAAAGTTTGGTTGCATATTCGGTGGCCGAAGCTTTTGCCTTGTTGTAAGAATAAATTACGTCTTCGCTTGAAAGTTTACTTCCGTCCGAAAACAGGGTGTCTTTCAACTTAACCGTGCAAACCTTACCCTCAATACTTACCGACTGCGCAATACTGTTAACCGGGTTAAACTCATTATCAAGTTTAACAAGCGGTTCGTATAAAAGCATACAAAGTTGGCGGTTAACGTCGGTCTTGGTTTCGTAAGGGTTAAAACTGTCCGCCGCAGAATACAAAAGCGTAATATAATCTTTGTTTTTTTTATTTTCGGTAGTTTGTGTTTCTTGCGAAGAATTTTTATCGGTGTTCTTTTCCTTGCAACCCGAAAAGCCCAAAATCAAGCCGAAACACAATAAAACTGATAATATTTTTTTCATATCTTCCTACTTTAAATGTTTATTCTTTCAATTTTAACCGTTTTACCCGTTTTTTCATCTATTTCAAAGATACAGCCGTTTAAACTGCAACTGCCGTTTGCCAATTCAAATTTAGACATATCGTTATCTTTCAAACGGTTAATAATAATTTCCTTTTTTACCCCTAAAACCGAATCGACAGGTCCTGTCATTCCAAGGTCGGTTATGTAACCCGTTCCGTTTTGCAAAATCTGGCTGTCCGCCGTTTGAACGTGGGTATGAGTTCCGAAAACCGCCGAAACCCTGCCGTCAAGATAAAATCCCAACGCACGTTTTTCGCTTGTTGCTTCGGCGTGAAAATCCACCAAAATGATTTCCGCACCCTCTTCTTTTGCTTTCTCTATAAGTCGGTCTGCAGATTTAAAAGGGCAGGACGCACCCGATTTTTCAAGGTAAATTTTACCGCTTAAGTTTATGACCGCCGCTCTCACCCTGCCAAAGTCCAAAAGGCAGTACCCTTTGCCGGGTTTATCTTCCCCTAAATTATGGGGTCTTAAAACACAGTCACTTTGTTCCAAAAAGCCGTAAAATTCCTCCCGCCGTAACGAATGGTTGCCGCCGGTCAAGGCATTTGCACCTAAACTTAAAAGGTATTCTGCGCTTTCTTTGGTAGTTCCGTTGCCGTCTGCCGAGTTTTCGGCATTTATTATTACTGCGTCTATATTGTTTTGCTTTTTAAAAGCGGGCAACACTTTACGGACGTATTCGCACCCCTTAGAACCGCAAACATCACCCACCGCTAAAATTCTCATACAGTTCCTCCAAAGCATATATAAAGATTATACCATAAAGCGTTTCTTAAAACAATATAAAAAAGAAAAAAACTCTTGCGTTTCCACAAGAGTTTTTTAGAGTTTACCAAAATTAGATTTCAGCGAAGTACTTAATAGTACGAACCATCTGGCTGGTGTAGCTGTTTTCGTTGTCATACCAAGAAACAACCTGTACTTGGTAAGTATCGTCATCAATCTTAGAAACCATTGTTTGAGTAGCGTCAAACAATGAACCGTAACGCATACCGATAACGTCAGAAGAAACGATTTGGTCTTCATTGTAACCGAAAGAATCGCTTGCAGCGGCTTTCATAGCAGCGTTGATGCCTTCTTTAGTTACGTCTTTGCCCTTAACAACAGCGGTAAGAATGGTGGTAGAACCGGTCGGAACAGGAACACGTTGAGCAGAACCGATAAGTTTGCCGTTGAGTTCGGGAATTACAAGACCGATTGCTTTTGCAGCACCTGTTGAGTTAGGAACGATGTTTGCAGCACCTGCACGTGCACGGCGGAGGTCACCCTTTCTGTGAGGACCGTCAAGAATCATTTGGTCGCCGGTATAAGCGTGAATTGTGCTCATGATACCGCTTTGGATAGGAGCATAATCATTAAGTGCTTTTGCCATAGGAGCCAAGCAGTTGGTTGTGCAAGAAGCAGCAGAAATAATTTTGTCATCAGCAGTAAGAGTATTTTCGTTTACGCTGTAAACAATGGTAGGAAGGTCGTTACCTGCAGGAGCAGAAATAACAACTTTTTTAGCACCGGCGTCGATGTGTGCCTGTGCTTTGTCTTTAGAGCAGTAGAAACCTGTGCATTCGAGAACTACGTCTACACCGATTTCGCCCCAAGGAAGTTCAGCAGCGTTTGCTTTAGCATAAATTTTGAGAGTTTTACCGTCAACTGTGATTGTACCGGCTTCATCATCAGCAGAAACTGTGTGAAGATTTTCACCGATAACACCGCAGTAACCGCCCTGTGCTGTGTCATACTTGAGAAGATTTGCAAGCATGGAAGGTTTGGTAAGGTCGTTAATAGCAACAACATCATAACCTTCAGCACCGAACATTTGACGGAAAGCGAGACGACCGATACGGCCGAAACCATTGATAGCAACTTTAACCATTGGAATATACCTCCTAAATCTGTCTCTTATACACATCTGACGCTGCCGACGATACTCCTTGTGT
>CAMFZK010000042.1 GCA_946006915.1 uncultured Clostridia bacterium | reverse complement strand
CAAATACCATTTAAAAGTCCCGTTTTAGAGGCAGACATTACGGTTTTTACCGAATGTGCAAACCCTTCCATATTGTTTTCAAGGTCCTTTAAAATTTGAATACGGCGTTTTTTTGCCTCAATATCCAAATTAACGGTATCAAGTTCCGTTTTCAAATTATCCGCCGTTTCCCTGCGGGAGTTTTGTTTCATTTCATAACCCTTTAAAGAGTTATTCATGCTGCAAATATTTTCTTCTAAAGTTTTAAGCAAACTGTCAGTTTCCGAAAATTCGTTTTGCAGTGTAGATATTTCGGCATTTCTTTGTTTAATAACAACCGCCGATTCACCTTTGCGTGCCGTAATTTCTTCGAGCGAAGTATCGGCAGTTACCATTTTTACCCGCATATCCGAAGATTTGGCTGAAAGCAAATTCAATTCACGGATTTGGTTTTCGATTTTACGGCTGATTTCGTCACCGTTTTCCAAAAGTTCGGATAATTTTAATTCCAATTCGTGAATTTCGGTTTCAAGTTTTGATTTTGAAATTTCTTTTTGGTTTATTAAATTGCGTTTTTCACTAATTTCGCTTTGTGCGTTGCCGTCACTTTCAAATAGGGTTTTCTTTTCAGTGTCCAAACGGTCAATATATTCCTCGTTATGAAGAATATCGTTATTAAGCACCGTGATTGCACCCTCGGCTTTAACAATTTCTTCGCTTAAAGATGAAATTTTTAATCTTTCACCCTCAATATCCGAAGTGAGTTTAGCAAAAAGTGAGGTATTTTGCTCGGTTTTACGGTCAAATTCCGCTAAATCGTCCTCAATTTGCTTGTAAGAAAGTTGGGCTGCTGAAATTTTGCTCTCCTGATTTCGCAATGCTTCTTTGGAATTATTCAAAGTATAAAGCCAAAGACCGATTTCAAGTTCTTTCTTTTCTGCCGCCAATTCCAAAAACTTTTGTGCTTTACGGCTTTGTTCTTCCAAAGGTCCTACACGTGCTTCAAGTTCGTCTACAATATCGTGCAAACGCAGTAAATTATCCTCCGCCGCAAGCAGTTTTCTTTCGGCCTCAATTTTGCGGTAACGGTATTTTGAAATACCTGCCGCCTCTTCAAAAATGTCACGCCGTTCGCCCGATTTTGAACTGATGATATTATCAATTTTACCTTGACCTATCATTGAATAACCGTCACGTCCGAGTCCCGTATCCATAAACAGTTCGTGAATATCTTTAAGACGGACAGAAACATTGTTTATAGCGTATTCGCTTTCGTGGGAACGGTAAAATCTTCGTGTAACCGAAACAAAATCGTTATCAAAGTTAAGTGAACGGTCGGTATTGTTTATGTTTAAAGTCACTTCGCAAAAACCGTGGGGACGGCGGGTTTCGGTACCGCCGAAAATAACGTCTTCCATAGACTGTCCCCTTAAACTTTTGGTGGACTGTTCGCCAAGTACCCAACGGACCGCATCGGAAATGTTACTTTTGCCGCTACCGTTAGGACCGACAACGGCGGTAATACCTTTGCCGAATTTCAATACGGTTTTATCCGCAAAGGATTTAAAACCCTGTATTTCTATTGAACTTAACAGCATTTACAACACTTCCTTTTCTATTCTTAAATTTAGGTTATTTAGATTTTCGTCAACCTTAACTTTACAGTTAAAGCCACGCACTTTCAAAAACTTAATGTTGGTTTTTCGTTGACCGATCATTTTAGAAACGTCCGATTTTCCGACGTAAATTATATAATTTCCCTTTTCAAAAAGGCAGGTTAAAACCTTTGTAAGCATAATTTGTGACTGGCAAAGTTCACTGAAAGAGGGGTGCCAAGGACCTGCCAAATATGCCTCCGGCTCGATTGAGTGAAGTCCCAAACGGATAACCTTTATCCCCTCACGGTTAAACATTAAATACAGTTTGCTTGCAAGTTTAACCGCTTCGCTTAAAGTTTGCGGTTTGTATTTATTATCAATATAAAGTGCCGCTAAATCGGTATCTTTAAGCACTATAGTGGGGTAAATTCGCACCGTGTCGGGGTGAATTTCTATAACCTTTTTTGCAGTTCGTATTGCCGAATCGGTATCGTCTGCATAAAGTCCCGTCATAATTTGAAGACCCAATTCAAAACCGTGTTTTTTAATAAGCACACTTGCGGTTTCCACGTCTTTTGCGGTATGACCTCGGTTATTCATTTTCAAAACATGGTCGTTAAGAGTTTGCGCACCTAATTCTATTGCGGTTACATTGTATTCTTTTAAAAGCATTAGAATTTCATCGTCAATAGCGTCGGGACGTGTGGATATACGTATACCCGATGCTAAACCGATTCGCACAAAACTTGATGCCGCCTCAAGAAGTGATAACATATAGTTGCGGTTTATTGCCGTAAAACTCCCGCCGAAAAATGCAATTTCGGTGGTTTTTGGGTTATAGTTTTTAGAATTAACCGCCGTTATAACCGCCTGTTCAACATCATTTGCGTTAGGTGCTTTAAATGTGCCGGTTATATAACGCTGGTTGCAAAAACTGCACTTATTAGGGCAACCGATATGCGGAACAAAAATAGAAATATTTGAATGGTTTTTGCTCATATCGGGGCACCCATAAGTTCTAATGCCTGCTTTGCCGCCATTTGTTCGGCTTGTTTTTTGTTTTTACCTTTACCCCGTCCTATTACGTTGGAATTAAGATGCACTTCAACCTCAAACACCTTATCGTGGTCAGGTCCGCTTTCGCCTTTTAAAACATAGGTAACGTATTCTTCGGGGTTTCTTTGAATAATTTCCTGAAGTGCGGTTTTATAATCTTTAAAGGTATGTTGGTTTTTATCCTCAATTTCGGGCACAACAAACCTTAAAACGTGCTTTGTGGCAACCTCCATACCGCCGTCAAGATACATTGCGGCAAGTAATGCCTCAAAAGCGTCGGCTAAAATGGAATCTCGCTCTCTTCCGCCGCCTTTATCTTCACCTTTGCCTAATTTCAAAAACTTTCCTAATTCCAACTCCCTTGAAAACTTGCAAAGTGTTTTTTCACAAACAAGCGAAGCACGAAGTTTGGTAAGTTCCCCTTCGGGTATATTTTTATAGTGCAAAAACAAATACTCGGCAACAATTATAGAAAGCACCGAATCACCCAAAAATTCCAACCGTTCGTTAGAAGTTATGCCGTTTCTTACTTCATTTGCATAAGAAGAATGGGTAAGTGCATTTTGGAGCAGTTTTTTGTTATTAAATTTGTAATTAAGTTTTTGTTCTAAAACTTCCATTATAATTTAATCCTTTATTGTTTCTAATGAATCTGTAATATTTTCTATAACGCCGTTTTGCGTGAATATAACGGATTGTTTTATAGCGTTCTTTATCGCCTTTGCGTTAGAGTTTCCGTGTGCTTTAATAACGGGTTTTCTAACACCCAAAAGCGGTGCTCCGCCTACCTCGGTAGAGTCCATCATACTTTTAAGTGAGTATAAATCTTTTTTTATAACTAAAGCGGCAAGTTTGTTTTTTAAGTTTTTAAACAATGCGTTTTTAACCTGTTTAAAGAAAGTAACCGCCGTACCCTCAATAAGTTTTAATGCAATGTTTCCCGTAAAACCGTCGGTAATAACGGCATCGCAAACGCCTTTAGGCATTTCACGGGATTCTATATTACCTACAAAATTTATCGGGGCGTTTTTTAGGAGGTTGTGTGCTTGCTTTTGCAATTCTCCGCCTTTGGTATCCTCTGTACCGATGTTTAAAAGACCGATAGTGGGATTTTCCTTACCCTCCACCCCTTTTAAGTAAGCACTTGCCATTATACCGAACTGACAAAGCATTTCGGGACGGCATTCGGCATTTGCACCCATATCCATTAACATATAATGACCGTTAGGTGACGGTATCATACCTGCCAATGCAGGGCGTTTAACACCCTTAATGCGTTTTACAATAAGTGTTCCGCCGACAACAACCGCACCCGTAGAACCGGCAGAAACAAAAGCGTCTGCCCTATCTTCTGCCAATTCTTTAAAAGCCAAAGCCATTGAAGAATTACTGTTGGACTTTAAAAGTGTAGTCGGGTCATCGTGCATATCAAAAACATCGGGTGTATCCACAATAACTAACCCGTCACCGAAGTTTAAATTTTCTTTCTTGATAATTTCTTCTATTATTTTTTTGTTTCCAACTAAAGTTATATCGACCGAAAGTTCGTTTTGGGCTAAAGCCGCACCTTTTACAATTTCCAAAGGTGCATTATCTCCGCCAAACGCATCAACTACAACACGCATTTTATTTCTCCTTAAAATTTTCAAAATATTTAAGCGAACGGTTGGCAAATGCCGCATAACGTTCTCTTTTATCCTTAATTCGTTCCTCTAAAGGCGGAATTATACCGAAATTAGCACCCATCGGCTGAAAATTTGTTACGGTTTCGTCGGTAATGTAACCTAACAGGGCGCCGATCATTGTATATTTCGGTAAAATCAGCGTCGGTTCATTTTTAAGCCGTTTTACTGCGTTTATTCCCGCAATAATTCCGCTTGCCGCCGATTCCATATACCCCTCTACCCCCGAAAGTTGCCCTGCAAAAAATATGTTAGGGTTGTCTTTCAGGGATAAATCGGGATTAAGAAGTTTCGGCGAATTTATAAAAGAATTACGGTGCATAACGCCGTAACGCATAAATTCTGCATTTTGAAGCCCCGGTATTAGGGAAAACACCCGCTTTTGTTCGGGAAATTTAAGGTTTGTTTGAAAGCCGACAAGGTTAAAAAGTGTACCTTGCTTATTTTCACTTCGCAGTTGCACCACCGCCCAAGGTCTGTGTCCTGTGCGTGGGTCTTTAAGTCCGACGGGTTTTAAAGGGCCGAAACGGATGGAATCTTCTCCTCTTTTTGCAAGAATTTCCACCGGCATACAACCCTCATACACCGTAATCGGTTTATCAAATTCCGAAAGAACAGCCGATTCGGCGTTTATGAGTGCATTGTAAAACTCGGTATATTCCTCTTTGTTCATTGGGCAGTTTATGTAATCGTCGGTTCCTTTTCCGTAACGTGAGGCGAAAAAAGCAACCGAAAAATCAATACTTTCCCTTGTTACAATAGGCGCTGCCGCATCGTAAAAAGAAAGGTTTTCACTGCCGGTAATTTTTGCAATATTTTTTGCCAGTTCACCGTCTGTAAGCGGTCCTGTTGCAACTACCGTAATCCCGTCTTTAGGCAACTCGGTGACAACCCGGTTTATTACATTTATATTTGGGTGGGATTTAATTTTTTCTGTAATATACCCCGAAAAAACATTACGGTCAACCGCCAAAGCACCGCCCGCCGCAACCGAGCATCTTTCGGCAGACTTCATACAAATGCTCGAAAATTTACGCATTTCTTCCTTTAAAAGGCCCGCCGCAGAATCAACTCTTGACGCTTTTAAGGAATTCGAACAAACAAGTTCCGCAAAATCATCACTTTTATGTGCAGGTGTTTTTTGGGGCTTCATTTCTATTAAATCAACCGCTATTCCACGGTTTGCAATTTGCATTGCGGTTTCACAACCCGCAAGACCTGCACCTATGACAGTGATTTTATCCATTTTTCTTTTCCTTTGCTTTTTGTCTTGAAGGGCATTCGGCATTCATACAGTATTTTCTGCCTCTTACGCCGCTTATAATATATCCGCCGCATTCTTTGCAAATTTCCCCAGTAGGAATACCGGGAGACGCAAAATCACATTCGGGATATGCCGAACAACCGTAGAATTTTTTACCCTTTTTGGAAATTCTTTTAATAAGTTTAGCGCCGCATTTGGGACAAGGTTGTGTTACCTCGTCTTCGGGTACAGGTTTTGTATTTTTACATTCGGGATAACCCGGACAAGCCAAGAATTTACCGAATCTGCTTGATTTTACAACCATTTTTCTGCCGCATTTTTCGCAAATTACATCGGTTTCAACTACGGGTACTTTTACCTTTTTACCGTCAAGCGAATCTTCGGCTTTGGTGTAGAAATTTTCAAAATCTTTGTAAAATTCTTTAATTGTATCAACCCATTGGAGTTCGCCTGCACCGATTTTATCAAGTTTAACTTCAAGTCCTGCAGTAAACTTAACGTCAAAAATCTTATTAAAATATTCCACCATTAAGTCCGAAATTACTTTCCCGAGTTCGGTAGGTTTAAGTGATTTTTTCTCACGTTCAATATAGTCCCTACTCAAAATATTTGAAATAATAGGTGCATAGGTTGAAGGTCTGCCTATACCGTTTTCGTCAAGCGCTTTTATTAAAGTCGGTTCGGTATAACGCGCGGGCGGTTGAGTGAAATGTTGGTTCGGGGTTAGGGCATTAAGTTTTAATTTATCCCCCTCGTTCATTTCGGGAAGAGCGCTTTGCTTGTCGTCCTCCTCGTCCTTACCCTCAACATAAAGTGCCGTAAAACCGTCAAACTTAACCGAATGACCGCTTGCTTTAAAGAGGTAATCGTTTGCGGTAATATCAACATTTACGGTGTCTAAAACGCAATTTGCCATTAGTGAGGCAATAAAACGTTCCCAAATAAGTTTATAAAGTTTATACTGTTCGGTTGTAAGTGAATCTTTTATCCTTTCGGGGTTTAATTCAATTACGGTGGGTCTTATTGCTTCGTGAGCGTCCTGCGAACTGCTTTTACTTTTAAAATAGCGCGGTGAAGACGGCAAATACTTTGAACCGAAATTTCCCGCAATATAGTTTTGTGCCGCAGTTCTTGCCTCTTCGGCAATTCTTAAAGAGTCAGTACGCATATAGGTTATAAGACCGGTTGTACCGATACCGCTGATATCAATACCTTCATAAAGTTGTTGTGCAATACGCATTGTGCGTTGACCTGTATAACCGAGTTTCCGTGATGCTTCCTGTTGGAGAGTGGAAGTTATAAAAGGCGGTGCGGGTTGACGGTTTCGTTTGCCCTTTTTAACCCCGGACACAACATATTCCGCATTTTTTAGGTTTTCTAAAATTTCGTTTGCGGTTTGCTCGTTAGGTATTAAATCAATAGCGCCGTTTTTATCGCCGTGTAAATGGGCGGTAAAGGTTTTTCTGCCAACCGAAAATTTAGCATCTACGCTCCAATATTCCTGCGGAACAAACTTTTCAATTTCACGTTCTCTTTCAACAATTAAACGAAGTGCAACGGTTTGAACACGTCCCGCCGAAAGACCGCTTTTAACCTTTTTCCAAAGAAAAGGACTTAATTTATAACCCACAATTCGGTCAAGCACTCGTCTTGCTTGTTGTGCGTCTACTAAATCCATATCAATCTTTCTCGGCACTTTTATTCCCGCCCTAACCGCGGATTCTGTGATTTCGTTAAAGGTTACACGGTTAGCCGAATTCATATCAAGTGCTAAAATTTGTGCTAAATGCCAGGAAATTGCCTCACCCTCTCTATCAGGGTCGGTTGCAAGATATACTTCGTCACATTCCGAAGCGGCTTGTTTTAAAGATTTTATAACTTCCTTTTTGTCCGCCATATTAACATATTGGGGAGCAAAATTGTTTTCTATATCAACACCTAATTTAGATTTAGGCAAATCACGAATATGACCTACAGAAGCCATAACTTCATAATCCGAACCCAAATACTTCTTTATAGGTTTAATTTTTGAAGGAGACTCAACAATTAAAAGTTTGGACATAATTTACCTCCGCTTTTTATTTGCAAATTTCATACTGACCGCCGGGTAATGCTCTTATAATAAACTCCATTTCAAGTTCGGTTAAAGCCGAAAGCAATTCGGTAGAGCCGAGTCCCGTGTTTAATTCGTCAGGATAAAATTTTTGCTTATTTAAACAATTATATACTATTTTCGCTCCATTTGAAAGAGTTTCA
>CAMFZK010000041.1 GCA_946006915.1 uncultured Clostridia bacterium | reverse complement strand
GTTTCCTGCGTGATTGATACCGAAAACGAGATTTTCAGCGTTACCGCACGCAAAACGGTTGTGGACGAGGTTTTAGACCCCTACACCGAAATTTCAAAAGAAGATGCCGCTAAAATCGACCCCAACTCTGTAACTCAAGGTTTTGTGGATATTAAACTTGACACCAGAAAGTTCGGACGTGTTGTGGCTCAAAATTCCAAGAACAATTTCCGCCAAGGTGTGCGTGAAGCCGAAAGAGGACAAACTTTGGCTGAATTTCAAAGCAAAAATCGTGAACTTATTACTGCGGTTGTTCAAAAAATTGACCCCAAAACAGGCAACGCAATCCTTACAATCGGTCATAACGAGGCAACCTTGCCTAAACTTGAACAAGTGCCGGACGAAGTACTCTCTGAGGGCGACCACATTAAGGTTTATGTTGTGGACGTTAAAGAAACCGAAAAAGGCGCAAGAATTATGCTCTCCCGTACCCATCCGGGACTTGTAAAACGTCTTTTTGAAAGCGAAGTACCCGAAATTTTTGACGGCACTATTGAAATTAAAGCCGTTTCCCGTCAGGCGGGTTCAAGAACCAAAATCGCCGTTTGGTCGGCAAATCCGGAAATTGATGCAGTCGGCTCTTGCATAGGCCCTAAAGGCGTTCGTGTAAACAAAATTGTTGAAGAACTTGCAGGCGAAAAAATTGACATTGTAAAATACAGCGAAGACCCAACCTTATTTGTAGCGGAAGCATTGTCACCCGCAAAGGTTGTATCGGTTGAAATCGAATCCGAAGAACCCAAAGTTTGCAAAGCAAGTGTTCCCGAATCACAGTTATCACTCGCTATCGGCAATAAGGGACAAAACGTTCGTCTTGCCGCCAAACTTACCGGCTGGAAGATAGACATTCACCCCGAAAGCGGATTTTTCGGTGAATAAATAACTACTTGTAAAGGAATTTTATTATGAGCGTGAAAAAAATACCTATGCGTATGTGTACGGGTTGCCGTGAAATGAAACCCAAAAAAGAACTTATACGCATAGTTAAAACTCCCGAAGGCGAAATTAAACTTGATACGGTAGGCAAACTAAACGGCAGGGGCGCATATATTTGCAAATGCAAAGAGTGTCTTATAAAAGCACAAAAGACAGGCGCACTTTCCCGTGCCTTTGAAACGGCGGTATCTAACGAAGTTTATGCCGAGCTTTACAAAGCGTTAGAAGAAAATGAATAATAAAGTTTTAACCCTTTTGGGGTTCGCTTCAAAAGCGGGGAAATTGAGTTTCGGTATGAACGAAACCAAAATAAGTTTGGAAAAAGGAAAAGCAAAACTTATAGTAGTAGCCGAAAATGTATCGCCGAAAAGCCAAAAGGAAATAAATTTTTCAAGCCATAAAAATCACGTAAACGTAATAACCCTTAACGGGGTAAGCATTGAAACCTTGTCGAACGCCGTGGGAAGAAATTGCGGTATTATTTCAGTGAACGACAGCGGTTTTGCCGATGCAATAAGTATAGGAGGATATGCTAATGACCAATAAATACAAAATAAGCGACCTTGCGAAAGATTTTAATATAAGTTCTAAAGATGCAATTGCGATTATAACCGAAATAACCGGCACCGAAAAGAAAGCAAGTGCTACTGTTAACGAGCAGGAAATAGGTAAGTTTTTTAATAAAATAACTAAAGACAATGCCGTTAAAGACTTTAAAGATTATTTTGCAACGGGTGCAGAAGCACGTGAAAAGGCAAAAAAAGCACGTGAGGAAGAAAAGAACAAAAAGTTGCAGGAACAAATGGCAATTTTAGAGCAGTTAAAGGCGGCCGCAGCCGCTCAAAACGGCGAAAAAGCGCCTGCCGAACCAAAGCAACCCGCAAAAGAAGAAAAGAAGACGGAAACACCTAAAAAGGCAGAGAAAAAAGAAGAACCCAAAAGCGAGGAAAAGAAACCCGCCAAAAAAGCGGAAGAGCCGAAAAAAGAAGCAGTTAAAAAGGAACAACCAAAAGCCAAAGAGCCAAAAAGAGAAGAAACCGCACCGGCTAAAAAGGAACACAGACCCTCTGACCCGCAACCCTTTGTTTCCAAAAAGAAGGATAAGGTTGCAGGCGAAGCACCGAAACGCGGTCCTGCCGAAATTCGCCACATTGATACCCGTACTTCTAACGTTAATATTGATAAATACAACGAAAAGTACGAAACTATTGCTCCTGCAAACTCTATGAAGGACAATTATTCAAGAAAGCAAAAAATTAAGCAAAAATCCCAGGATTACCGCCGTCCGCAGGGTGCAAAGCGTGAAACCGAGGCGGACAAAATGCGCCGTATGCAACTTGAACGTATTAAGAAAACCCCCATCACCGTTACGGTTGGGGACGAAATTACGGTTGGCGAACTTGCCGCAGCAATGAAGAAAACGGCTGCCGAAGTTATTAAAGAACTCTTTAAACTGGGTATGATGGCTACCGTTAACCAGGTAATCGACTATGACACCGCCGAAATAGTTGTAACCGAAATGGGTGCGAAAATTCAGCGTGCCGTGGTTGTTACCATTGAAGAACAAATTATGGACGATACCGAAGACAACGCAGAAAACCTTAAACCCAGAAGTCCCGTTGTTGTAGTTATGGGACACGTTGACCACGGTAAAACTTCACTTCTTGACGCTATACGTAACACCGCCGTGACCGACACCGAAGCGGGCGGTATTACCCAGCACATAGGTGCTTACAGGGTTAACTGCAACGGAAGTGATATTACCTTCCTTGACACCCCCGGTCACGAGGCGTTTACTTCTATGCGTCAAAGGGGTGCCATGGCAACCGATATTGCGGTGCTTGTTGTTGCCGCAGATGACGGTATTATGCCCCAAACCATAGAGGCAATTAACCACGCAAAAGCCGCAAAGGTTCAGGTTATTGTTGCTATTAACAAAATGGATAAACCCGACGCTAATCCGGACAGAATTTTACAACAGTTAACCGAACACGAATTAGTGCCGGAAGAATGGGGCGGTGACGTTATTTGTGTTCCCGTTTCGGCTAAAACCCACATGGGAATTGACAAACTTTTGGAAAACATTTTGCTTGTTGCCGAAATGATGGAACTAAAAGCCAATCCCGACCGCCGTGCAAAGGGTATTGTTATTGAAGCACGTCTTGACAAGGGCAGAGGTCCTGTGGCTTCTTTGCTTGTTCAAAACGGTACGCTTAACACGGGTGATATTGTTGTTGCGGGTACTGCGGTTGGCCGTGTTCGTGTTATGACCAACGAAAACGGTATTCAGTTAAAACACGCAGGTCCGTCTGTTCCGGTGGAAATTACCGGCCTTGCCGAAACACCGAATGCGGGCGATATTTTCGACGCCGTTTCGGACGAACGCTTGGCACGTCAGCTTGTTGAACAAAGAAAACAAAAAGCCAAAGACGAACTTAACAACGCAAAACAAAAGGTTACGCTTGACAATCTCTTTGAAAATCTTTCAGAGGGTGAACTTAAAGAACTTAACATTATTGTTAAGGCGGACGTTCAAGGTTCGGTTGAAGCGGTTAAACAAAGTTTGGTTAAACTTTCCAACCAAGAAGTGCGTGTGAACGTAATCCACGGCGGTGTAGGTGCGGTAAACGAATCAGACGTTACATTAGCACAGGCATCGGGCGCTATTATTGTCGGCTTTAATGTCCGTCCCGACTCGGTTGCAAAAGCCCTTGCCGAGCGTGAGGGAGTGGATATGCGTATGTACCGCATTATTTACGACTGTATTGAAGAAATAGAGGCCGCTATGAAGGGTATGTTAGCGCCTAAATACCGTGAAGTTCAACTCGGTACTGCCGAAGTAAGAAGTGTTTACAAAATTTCCAATGTCGGCACGGTTGCAGGTTGTTACATTACAAGCGGTAAGGTAACCCGCACCGCAGAACTTCGCTTGGTGCGTGACGGTATTGTTATTTGCGAAGATAAGATTGATTCTCTCCGCCGATTTAAGGACGATGTTAAAGAAGTGGCACAAGGTTACGAATGCGGTATAGGACTTGAAAAATTTGCCGATATTAAAGAGGGCGACATCTTCGAGTGCTTTACTATGGAGGAGTATAGGGACTAATGGCAGGATATAGAATAAACCGTATAACAAGCGATATTAAGATTACTTTGTCGGAACTTTTGCGTGATATAAAAGACCCCAGAGTAAGCAAACTTTTAAGTATTGTTAAGGTGGATGTTTCGGGCGACCTTTCGTATGCAACAATTTACGTAAGCGCAATAGAGGGGTACGAGCAAACCGTAACTTCGGTTAAGGCATTAAAGGGTGCGGCGGGGTATCTCCGCCGTGAACTCGGCTCCCGCCTTGCTTTGCGAAAAATTCCCGAACTTCGTTTTGTGGCGGACGATTCTATTAACCAAAGTGCAAATATTTCAAGAATTATAGAATCTTTCAAAGAGGATTAGTATGAATAAAAAACAAAAGGATTGCGGCACGGTAATGCTTAATTTAAAGCAAACCGCCAAATTTTTAAAAAAACACGATAATTATATTATCTTAACCCACGCTTCGCCCGACGGGGATACTTTGGGTTCGGCTTATGCTTTGTATTACGGACTTAACGAAATAGGTAAAAATGCGTCGGTAATCTGTCCGGATGTTATCCCCTCTAAATATAATTATTTTGCAAGAAAAACCGACCATGTGGCAAGGGAAAACGCAACGGTAATTGCCGTAGACGTTGCCGACCAACGGCTTTTGGGCGATTTGCAGGAAGAGTTCGGAAACGATATTGACCTTAATATCGACCACCACATTTCCAATACAAAATTTGCCAAAAACCTTTATTTGGACGCTAATGCGTCGGCAACGGCGGAATGTATTTTCGAATTGCTAATGCAAATGAAAGTTAATATAAACAACATTACGGCAAAGGCAATTTACACAGGTATTGCTACCGATACGGGTTGTTTTAAATATTCCAACGTAACCGCAAAAACACACAGCATTATTTCAATGCTTTACGAATATGACCTTAACGCACCCGAAATTAACCGAATTATGTTTGATACCAAGTCTAAAAAACTGTTGGAACTTGAAAGAATGGTTTTGGACTCGGCGGAATATCATTTTGATGATAAGTGCATACTTTTAACCGTTACTGCCGAAATGCAGGAAAAAACAGGTTGCAGCGGCACGGATTTAGAAGGTATTGCAGTAATCTCCCGCAGTGTAGAGGGGGTTAAAGCCGGCGTTACCATTAAGCAAAACGGGGCAGATTCTTTTAAAGTTTCGGTTAGAACCTATAACCCCTTGTGTGCTTCGGATATTTGCAAAAAGTTAGGCGGCGGGGGACATAATGCCGCCGCAGGCGCAAGTGTAAAGGGCAGTTTGGCAGAAGTTAAGGAAAAGATATTAAAAGCGGTTTACGAAAATATGGAGGAAGCGTATGCAGGGGCTTCTGTTAATAAATAAACCGAGCGGCATCACTTCCTTTTCGGCGGTGTCACGTGTTAAGCGCAATGCAGGGCAAAAGCGGGTTGGGCATACCGGCACGCTGGACCCTATGGCAACCGGTGTTTTACCCGTTTTGCTAGGCAGAGCCACTGCACTTTCTTCTTTAATGCTTGATGCGGACAAGCGGTATATTGCCGAAATTAAGTTGGGGCTTACAACCGATACCGAAGATATTACGGGCAAAGTTTTAAGTGAAAACCCGGTAGAAATAACCCCGGAAAAACTCAGTGAGGCGCTCTTACATTTTACGGGTAAAATCCGCCAAAGACCGCCTATTTACAGTGCATTAAAAAAGGACGGCGTTCGGCTTTACGAATTAGCCCGAAAAGGACAAACCGCCGATATACCCGAAAGGGAAATTGAAATTTTTTCTTTAAAATTGCTTTCACCCTTAAATTCCGATAACTGTTTTACGGTGGAAGCACACGTTTCAAAGGGTACATATATCCGTTCCCTTGCACGGGATATTGGGGAATATTTGGGTTGCGGTGCTACACTTTCGGCACTAAAACGCACCTATGCGGCGGGGTTTAGTATAGACTCTTGCGTTGATTTAGAAAAATTAACACCCGAAAATATAGGCGAATTTGTTTTAAACGAAGAAACCGCCGTAAAACACCTGCGTGAAATAAAGGTAACAAAACCGCAGGCGGTTCGTTTTTGCAACGGCGGTCAGTTGGACTTTTTACGGCTTAATGTTAAAGATTTTAAAGAAAACGAACTTTTCCGTGTAAAATGCTCGGACGTATTTTTAGGCATAGGTTTTGCCGATCTTAAAAACAACCGTTTAGGTATTAAATGTATAATAAATTTTTACGGAGTGGTGGAAAAGTGAAAAATGCAATAGCGTTAGGCACGTTTGACGGTCTTCATACCGCCCACCGTGAAGTTTTAAATTTACCGATAGGGTATAAAAAAATTGCGGTAACCTTTAAAACACCGCCCAAAATGTACTTTTCGGGAAATTATGAAATGATAATGACCTTTGAGGAAAAGTGCGAAGCGTTAAAATCACTCGGTTTCCACGAAATTTGCGCTTTAGATTTCGGAGAGGTTAAGGATACCCCTTTAACCGAATTTTTAGAAAAAATTTTCGTAAAATACACCCCGTCCTACATTTCCTGCGGGTTTGACTACCGCTTTGGAAAAGGGGCAGAGGGTAATGTCGACTCGCTTGCAAAATACTGCAGGCAAAAGGGAATAAAATTAAATGTTTGCAATGAAATTACCTATAATAACCAAACCGTTTCTTCAAGTATGATACGTGAATTTTTAAAAAGCGGTGAAATTGAAAAGGCAAATTCGCTCTTAATGACTCCTTTTTCCTTTACTTCAAAGGTTATAGAGGGGCAAAAACGTGGCAGAACCATCGGTTTTCCCACAATAAACCAAAAATACCCCGAAGAACTTGTAAAATTAAAGTTCGGGGTATATAAGACAAAGGTTTTGTTTGACGGTAAGGAGTATTTAGGCGTAACCAATATCGGTATTCGTCCTACATTTAAAAGCGATTACGTAATTAGCGAAACATATATTAAAGATTTTTCGGGCGATTTGTACGGCAAAAACGTAAAAATAGTTCCGCTAACGTTTTTACGAAGTGAAATTAAGTTTAATTCCGCAGAAGAATTAAAACGCCAAATCG
Source organism: uncultured Clostridia bacterium (assembly GCA_946006915.1). Lineage (GTDB taxonomy): Bacteria > Bacillota > Clostridia > Oscillospirales > Acutalibacteraceae > UBA737. The sequence continues at coordinate 722 of CAMFZK010000041.1, read as the reverse complement.
AAAAGGATATTTTGTAATAAGTAACAAAACACAAAACGGAGAGCAAATGCCCTCCGTTTAAATTTTTATTGTTTTAAGTTATTTAGTACCGAAAAGACGGTCGCCCGCATCACCAAGACCGGGTAGAATGTAACCGTTTTCATTAAGCGCCCTATCCAATGTTGAAACGTAAATATGAACATCGGGGTGTGCTTCTGCAACACGGGTTACACCTTCGGGAGCGGCAATAATAGACATAAACTTAATGTTTTTACAACCCCGTTTTTTAAGCAGGTTAATAGCGTCACAAGCACTGCCGCCGGTTGCCAACATCGGGTCTATAACCAAAACAAGTTTATCCTCTATACCGTCGGGCAATTTGCAGTAATATTCGCAGGGTTCTAATGTTTCTTCGTTGCGGTACATACCAATGTGACCAACTCTTGCAGAGGGGAAAAGTACGTGTATACCGTTTACCATTCCAAGACCTGCTCTTAAAATGGGGACAATAACTATTGAATTATCCTTAACCATTTTTTGTGTGCAAACCTCTAACGGTGTTTTTACCTCACATTCGACGGTAGGTACGCCTTCTCTTAAAGATTCGAAGGTCATTAAGGTGGTAATTTCTTCTATAAGTTCCCTAAATTCTTTAGTGCTGGTTTTTTCGTTGCGCAAAATAGCAACTTTGTGGCTTATTAGAGGGTGATCGAATACCGTTACATTTTCATAATTTTTCATTA
>CAMFZK010000040.1 GCA_946006915.1 uncultured Clostridia bacterium | reverse complement strand
AATCCCTTGCACCTCGGTACGAACCGTCACCGCCGATAACAACAATACCCTCTATCCCGAATTTTTTACAGGTTTCAACCGCCTGTGCAATACCTTCGGGGGTTTTAAATTTAGGGCTTCTTGCGCTGTAAAGCATAGTGCCGCCCAACTGAATTATATCCGAAACCGAACGTGCATCTAAATCTATAATATCGCCTTCCATAAGACCGTTATATCCCCTGCGGATACCTTTAACCGACATACCGAGTGAAACGGCGGTTCTTACAACAGCACGAACCGCTGCATTCATACCGGGAGCGTCTCCCCCGCTTGTAAGTACACCAATAGTTTTCATTATAATCAACTCCAAAAATATTTCAAATTAAAGTATAAACCATATTTTTATATTTTTCAACAAAAATTTTATTATTTTACGAATTTTACATTTTGTTTTTCCAAAACTGCCTCAAGTTCGGATAACATTTCAGCTTTTTCGATAACAAAAAGCGTTCTCGGGGCTTTTAGTTTTTTGTTTGTGTCGGTACAAACTATAAAAACGGGTATGTCGCCCTTATAGCGTGACAAAATTTCCTTAACCTTTAAAAATTCGGGTGTTTCGGTATTTTTTACCCGCAAATAAAGTCCCTTATTGTATTTAGGCGTTTGGGAAACGGTTTGTTTAAAGTTTTCGGGGATTGCTTCAATTTTTTCGCAAATAATTTCGGTGTCCCTGTCCTCCCGCTCGGATATTCTGCCGGTTAGAATAACGGGTTTAGAATCGGTCAAATAGGGTTTATAAAGCATATACGCCTTGTCAAAAACCGTAATATTAACCGAAGTATCAACATCTTCAATCTGCGCCGTAGCAAGCAGGGTATTGTTTTTAAGTTGCCGAACCTTAAGACCGCTTATAATTCCTACTACGGTTATTCGCTTACCGTCGGGATATTTGCCCGCTACTACTGACGCTATTGAGTCGTATTTAGCGCCCTTTAAAAAGGCAGAATATTTATCCAGCGGATGCCCCGAAAGGTAAAGTCCCGTGGCTTCTTTTTCTAAAGAAAGGCGCATTTCAATCGGCATTTCGGGTATTTTTTCGGGAATAAATGTATTTGGACTACCCATTTCTTCAAACAAATTCAGTTGCCCCTGTGCCGAAAAACGGCGTTCGTTTTCCACCGCCGAAAGTACACCTTCTATATTATAAAGCATTTCACGGCGGTTGGGTGAAAGACAGTCCATAGCACCGCTTTTTATTAAACTTTCAAGCGCTTTTCGGTTAAATTCCCTACCGTAATTACGCAGGCAAAAATCGTAAAACGAAGTGTATTCCCCGTTTTGCTCCCTTTCGGTAATCAATTTTTCAATTACGGCTAAACCTAAATTTTTTACCGCCAATAAACCGAAGTGTATTTGATTGCCGCAGGGGGTAAAATCCTTACCGCTGTGGTTAACGCTCGGCGGCAAAACCTTTATACCGCTTTTTTTACATTCGGCGGTGTAAAGCGAAAGTTTTGAAACGCTTTCCATATTACAGGTCATAAGTGCGGCGAAATACTCTGCCGTGTAATGGCATTTTAAATATGCCGTGCGGTAGGCGACAAAGGAATATGCACAGGCGTGTGCCTTATTAAAAGCATAAGAACTGAAACTTGACATATCGTCAAATATTTTTTCGGCAACCTCTTTCGGTACTCCGTTTGCCAAAGCACCGCACGATATTACATTTCCGTCCTTATCCTTTTCGCCGTAAAGGAAGTATTCCCGTTCTTTTTGCATTACTTCGTGCTTCTTTTTAGCCATAGCACGGCGGACAATATCCGCCCTGCCTAACGAATACCCCGCTAATGCCCTAAACACCTGCATTACCTGTTCTTGGTAGACAATACAACCGTAGGTAACATCAAGTATCGGCTTTAAAAGGGGTGTGTCATAGGTGACCTTTTCGGGGTTGTGACGGCAACTGATATATTTCGGAATAGAGTCCATAGGTCCCGGTCGGTAGAGAGACAGCACGGCGGTTAAATCCTCTATACTTTCGGGGTGTAACTGACGCAGAACATTCTTCATTCCGTCCGATTCAAACTGAAACACACCCAAAGTTTTACCCAAAGACATCATATTATATGTGTCTTTATCGTCAAGCGGTATTTTTTCTATATCAAAACCGGGGTCGGTTCTTCTAATGTAATTTTCGGTTTCGGCAATAACCGTAAGGTTGCGAAGTCCCAAAAAGTCCATCTTAAGCAGCCCTAATTCTTCCAAAGCAGTCATTGTGAACTGGGTTACCACCGCTTCGTCATTAACCGCCAAAGGCACATATTCGGCAACCGGTTTGTCCGCAATAACCACTCCCGCCGCATGGGTAGAGGCATGTCTCGGCATACCCTCCAATTTCATTGCCATATCTATAAGTTCTTTTACCGAACTGTCATTTTCGTAAAGGTCACGAAGTTCTCGGTTCCCCTCCATAGCACGGCTTATGGTCATACCCGGCGACTGGGGAATAAGTTTTGCGATTTTATCACAGTCGGCATAAGGAATGTCAAGCGCTCTGCCAACGTCCCTTACCGCCGCCCTTGCCGCCATTGTGCCGAAAGTAACAATTTGCGAAACACGGTCGGTTCCGTATTTTTTTGTTACATAATCAATGACCTTTTGCCTTTGAACATAGCAAAAATCAATATCAAAATCGGGCATAGATACCCGTTCGGGGTTTAAAAAACGTTCAAAGTAAAGGTCGTATTTAATGGGGTCTATACCTGTAATTCCAATACAGTACGCCGCAAGCGACGCCGCACCCGAACCACGCCCCGGTCCTACCGGTATGCCGTTATTTTTAGCGTAATTAACAAAGTCGGCTACTATTAAAAAGTAGTCAACATACCCCATTTGATTTATAACCGAAAGTTCGTAATTAAGCCGCTCTACATACCGTTTTTCGGGGTTTTTTCCGTAAATTCGGTAAAGCCCCGCAAAGCATTTGTTTTTAAAATATTCGAAGTGGTCACAGTCGCCTATATCAAACCTCGGCAGTTTAATTTTGCCGAACTCAAACTCTACATTACACCTTTCGGCAATTTTTACGGTGTTCTCTAAAGCCGAAGGGGTTTTTTCAAAAATTTCCGCCATTTCCCCTGCCGATTTTAAATAAAACTGATTGGTTTTAAATTCCAAAACCGAATCTTCGGTAATTTTTGTCCCCGTTTGTATACACATAAGCACCTTGTGCATTTTATGGTCTTCGGCGTTTATATAATGTGCATCATTAGTGGCAACAAGCGGAATACCCGTTTCTTCGGAAATTTTTATAATTTGCGGATTTACAAGTTTTTGTTCCCGTATATTATGGTCTTGAAGTTCAAGATAGTAATTGTCTTTACCGAAAACATTGCTGTACCAAACTGCGGTTTCTTTTGCTTTTTGATATTCGCCGTTCAAAAGCAATCGGGGTATTTCCCCCGCAAGGCAAGCCGAAAGGGCGATTAACCCCTTACTGTATTTTTGCAAAAGTTCTTTATCCACACGTGGTTTGGAATAAAATCCTTCGGTAAATCCTTTGGACACCATTTTAATTAAATTTTGGTAGCCGTCGTTATCCTTACAAAGAAGTACCAAATGGTTGTAGCCGTCAAGTCCCTTTTGTTTGTCAAAACGGCTGCGGGTTGCAACATAAACTTCGCACCCAATAATCGGCTTTATGCCCTTTTGTTTTGCGTATTTGTAAAAATCAACAACGCCGTACATAACGCCGTGGTCGGTTATTGCAATGCTTTTTTGCCCTAATTCACACGCTTTGTCAATAACCTTTTTTATAACACAGCAACCGTCCAGCAAACTGTATTCGGTGTGCAAATGCAGGTGTGCAAAGTCCATAATGTCCCCCCTTTTTTTAAGTGTTTTCTTTTTCGTATATTTCAATAATTCTTTTAAATCTGTGGTTAAGTCCCGAAATTGTGATAGGCGTTTTGGAAATTTTGCAAAGTTCTTTTAAGGTTGCGTCGGGGTTGTTTTTGCGAAGCAGAGCAATTTCCAAAAGTTCCCCCGGCAAACTGTAAAGACGGTCGGTTTTTTCCAAAAATTCAATGGCGGTACGCTGTTTTATAGATGCCTCAACCGTTCTTGAAATATTGGCATTGTCACAGTTTCTTGCCCTGTTTATGTTATTTTTAACACTTTTCATTATTTTAGTATCCATAAAATCAAGTGTTCTTGCGGTATCCCCCATAAAGGTCAGCAGGTCTTCAATAACAGAACTGTCTTTAGTGTATAAAACCGTGTTTTTCCCTCGGCTTGTCCTTTTTAAGTTTATGCCGTATTCATTTAGCAAACTGTGCAAATCTTCTGCCAGAGTTTCGTTTTTAACCGAAAATTCGGCACGGTATTCCTTTTCGGGGTCATTTATATTACCGCAAGCCAAAAAAGCACCCCGGACAAAACTTTGCACGCAACATTCTTTTACAAAAAGCGTTTTATCAATAACCGTTTCGCTTATGCCGAAATCTATCATAGCCAAGATTTTAAGCCGGTCGGATTCCGATTTTACTTCGGCTATGTAGGTAGGTCTTGCCTTTCCCCCGCATTTTATTTCCACATCTGCTTTATAGGTATGTTTAATAATTTCCGCATACGCCTTTGCAACATTTTCGTGTCCTGTTTGAAGTGCTATCCGCTTTACCGAAAAAGACCTTCCGAAAAGCATAAAACCGTATATGTAGGACGGCTTGCAACAACCGGAAAGTCTTATGTTTATCAGTTCATCTTTAACAAGTGAACAGTATGACATTTTATTACCTCGCTATTTGTTTATATCACGGTGTGTAATTATGCAGTCATAATCCTTTTGTTTTAAATATCTTCCCACAAGTTCGGCAAAGGTAACCGAACGGTGCTTACCGCCCGTACAGCCAAAGGCAATAACAAGTTGGCTTTTACCCTCTTTAGCGTAAAGCGGAACTGCTATATCCAAAAAAGCGGTCAGACGTTCCAAAAACATTTTACTGTCCGAACTATCCATAACATAATCCTTTATTTCCTGTTCCAATCCCGTTTTTTGCTTTAACTTTTCAACATAAAAGGGGTTTGGAAGACACCTTACGTCAAAAACCAAGTCGGCTTCGGAATCTGTTCCGTATTTAAAACCGAAGGATTTACAGTTAATTTTAATTGTGCCCCTAATACTGCCGAAAAAGATGTTTGAAAGGTTGTTTTTAAGTTGCGAAATAGAGGTATACGTAGTGTCAATAATGTAATCCGAAACCGAACGCACCGATTTTAAAATTTCCCTTTCCTTTTCTACCGATTGTAGCAGAGAAAGTTTACCGTCCTGCGATAAGGGGTGTTTTCTGCGGTTTTCTTTATACCGCTTTACAAGCACTTCGTTTGAAGCGTCCAAAAAGAGTATTTTATAGTCAACCTCTCGCTCTTTGAGTTCGGTTAAAACCTTTGTTATATCTGAAAAAAGTTCACCGCCCCTAATATCGGTTACTATGGCAATTTTATTAAGCGTTTCGCCCTTTACCGCCGAAAGTTCCAAGAATGCAGGGATAATTGCAGGGGGTATATTATCCACACAGTAATATCCCATATCTTCAAGTGCATTAGCCGCCTGAGATTTACCCGCACCCGACATTCCCGTTACAATAAGTATTTCCATTTTCTTCTCCTAAATCTTTTTCCAAATAATAAGTTCTGCATCTTTTCCGCCTGCCGAATACTCTATAACGGCAAGTTGGCTTTTATCTGTAACAAGCCCGAAACAACGCTCGCTGTTTTGTTTTTTAAGTTCGGCGGTGTAGTACATTTTACCGTCGCTGAATATTTTGGCGGTACTGCCGTTAGGCAGTTTCAAGGGAATGTTGATAAATTCCCCTTTATGTCCGTAAAGTTTTGTTAACTTTGGCATACCGTCAATATTTAAACTGTTAAATTCGTTTATAAGTCTTTGCATTTTATTCCCTGCCTACAAAAATCACTTCGGGTTCAAGTTTAACATTATCGTTTTCATAAACCTTTTTTTGTATTTCCGCCATTAGGGTTTTAACATCGTCACTTGTGGCGTTATTATAATTTATTACAAACCCTGCGTGTTTTTCGCTTACCATAGCACCGCCAACCGAAAAGCCCTTTAAATTGTTCTTTTCAATAAGCGCACCCGCAAAATAACCTTGCGGACGTTTAAAGGTACTTCCCGCACTTGGGTATTGAAGCGGTTGTTTTTCTTTTCGGCGGTTTAAAAAGCCGTCCATTTTTTGCTTAATTTCGGTTTTATCGCCTTTTTTAAGTGAGAATTTTACCGAAGTTATAACTCCCTTTCGGCTTTTAAAAATGCTTGTGCGGTAACCGAGTCCCATATCATTTACGCTCAAAGTTTTAATATCGCCGTTTTTGTCAATATACTCTGCCGAAATTACCGCATCCGCCATTTCGCCGCCGTATGCTCCCGCATTCATATAAAGCGCTCCGCCGACTGTACCGGGTATTCCGTAAGCAAATTCAAGCCCTGTAAGCGAATTTTCACACGCTTTAACACAAACTCCGCTTAAGGACGCACCGGCATCTGCCGTAATTTCGTTGCCGTTTACGGTAATATTTCCCATACCGTTAAGGCAAATTACAACGCCGTCTATCCCCTTGTCGGACACTAAAATATTAGAACCCTTGCCGAGAATGAATATGGGTAATTGGAGTTCCCCCGCTTTGTTTAACACCTTTTTTAATTCTTCGGTTGTTTTAACATTTACAAAATAATCTGCCTTACCGCCGATTTTAAAGGTGGTGTGATTTTTCATTTCTTCATTCTGCTTTAAATCTATATTATTTTCGCAGCAAAACTCTTTAAAAGGCATATTTTCCCTCTTTTATATTTTTTTAAAACGGGTCAACAGACTGTCCGCCTTGGTCGGTTACGTCATCGGTCATACCGAGTTTTTTAAGCAAATCTTCCGCCGCATTGTAGCCGAGTTTCTTTTGTCTGTGGTTCATAGCGGCAACTTCTATAATAACCGCCAAATTTCTGCCCGGCTTTACGGGGATTGTAAGTGACGGAATTTCCAAATCAAGAATAGAGGTGGTTTGGCTTTCAAGCCCCATTCTGTCGTATGTTTTATTAACATCCCACTGTTCAATGTTAATTATAAGGTCAATTTTTTCGGTAAGTTTTACCGCACCTGCACCGAAAATACGGCTTGCATTTATTATACCTATTCCTCTGAGTTCAATAAAATGCCTGATATTGTCGGGCGCAGTACCCACAAGCGATTTATCCGAAACACGTCTTATTTCCACCGCATCGTCGGCAATAAGGCGGTGTCCCCTTTTTACAAGTTCAATAGCGGTTTCACTTTTACCTACACCGCTTTCGCCCAAAAGCAAAATACCCTCGCCGTATACTTCAACCAATACGCCGTGGCGGGTTACACGGGGTGCTAAATTAAGGTGTAAAAATGCAATTAACGCCGCCGAAAAGGAAGATGTTGATTCCTTTGTACGCAAAACCGGAACAGCGTATTTTTGGGCAAGTTCTATATACTTTTCGGGAAAATCCAAATCACGGCAAATAACCACCGCAACCGGCTTATGTGAAAAAATTTCTTCAAGACGTTTTTCGGCTTTTTCGGGGGTGAATCTGTTTAAAAAACTTACTTCGCTTTTACCTATAATTTGAATTCTTTTTTCGTCAAAAAATTCAAAATAACCCGCCATCTGCAAACCCGGACGGTTAATTTCGGGTGTGGTTACCATAATTTCGGAAATATCGGTAGGAGCCGATAAAACCTGAAGCGAAAACTGTTTTACTATTTTTCCCAAAGAAACGCTGTAACTCGTTCTCATAATCACACTTCCTTAACAAAAATTTTATTCATAGTTATTATACTA
>CAMFZK010000039.1 GCA_946006915.1 uncultured Clostridia bacterium | reverse complement strand
AAAGGAATGTTTTTGCGGTGGAGGTAAAGGAAGACAAATCCAAACTGCGTAAATGTAGTTCTTTAGCGTCAAATCCGAAACTTTCCACGGTTGCAATCAGCCAGTTATACGCATTAGTTACAAACCCCGGCAGTTTGTCCACAATGTAAATTACGGTATCAATAATATCCGGTATAATTACAAGCACTAAAAGCAAAACAATGCCAAAAGAAAGCAAATAGGTAAGCAACATACAAATAGGCCGCCGCAATTTGCGCACAAGTTTGTGTTTGCTTTTATCCATAAATTTAAAAATTCGGTTTTCCATAGCACAAAGCGGAACATTCAGCACAAACGCAATGCAAAGAGCCAAAACTATGGGCGATATATATGAAAATATTTTGCCCAAAAAGACAAAAACGATTTGAAAACGAAAAACGCAGGCAACAATAACCGAAGAAAGAAAAACAATTAGCAATATTTTTCTTGTGTTTTTTGAATTTAATTCCATTTTATATCACCGATTTATTTGCATTTACTTTCAATAAATTTAATAACTTCCGCTTTGTCTTTTGGTTTTAACATACGTAAGTTTTTAATAATGTTCTTTTCGTTGTGGGTAAGGATAAGTTCGTCCTGACCGCTTTTAATTTGCTCTAAAAAACTTTGCGGTTCGTTTGCCGTTAAAACTGTGGGGGAAATTGAATCTTTATCAAACAAATTTTCCTTTTGTTTTCCTAAAAGTATATAATCTTCGTCAGCGTCAAGAATTTTTGCAATTTCAAGCGCCCTTTCCACCGAAATAGAACCCTGACGTTCCATTTGGGAATAGGTACTGCATTTCATATTTATAAATTCTGCCAACTGTGCTTGGGTATATCCCTTTTTCTTGCGTGCTTCCCTAATGCGGGAGTTTACGGTTGATTTCATAATAACACCACCTAAAAAATTTTCTTGACTGTTAAGATTTTTGCGAGTATAATGGGTATTGCAACAATTAAATACGCTGGAGTGGCTCAGTTGGTAGAGCAGCTGATTCGTAATCAGCAGGTCGTGGGTTCGAGTCCCATCTTCAGCTCCACTTCTAAAGACCGCTTTAATGCGGTCTTTTATTTTATTTCAGTTTAGCAACTAAATCTTTAAAGAGTTTAATATAAGTGCTTTTAATACTTTCGAAAATTTCCTCGGCGGTTTTTTCGTCGTAAACGTGGGAGGTAATATTGCGTGATTCAAGAATACTAAGCCAGCCCTGCTCGGAATCGAGAAGTCCGTCCGAAAAGGCGGTTTTCATTACGGCTTTCGGACTGTTGACATCGGCATATCCTTGCTCAATAAGATATTCACGGACGGTTTTCCAAGCAAGTTCCGTGCAAAATTCAAAGCGTTGTATTGCCCCGTCACGCACCGAGTCGAGTTTAATTTTTTCATAGTCGGCAATCGCACTTTCCAATCGGGAAACGGCAGAAACAAATTTTTCGTATTTTTCTTCACGCTTGCTCATAAGAATTACTCCGTCCTTTTCAATATTATTTAAAAGCGCTTTATCTGTATCGGGGGTAACGAAAACAATGTCAAAATCCAAAAGGGTGGGAAGTTCCTCCGTTTCAGAGCGAAATAATGGGCGTTTTTCAGCCGGCAGACCGTATACTGCAATGTCAATATCACTACGTTCACGGTTATCTCCTCTTGCTCTTGAACCAAACAGCACCACTTTTTCGGCACAAAGTTTTTTCCCGATTTCCGCTATAGCGTTATATACCTTTTTCATTTGTAAAACTCCTAAAATAAAGGTGTTTCTTGTCTTGCAAAAAAGCAAAAAGAAGATAATAATTAAACACCCTGTTACATTTAACGCAAGTGTAATTTTTTATGTTTTTATTTTACTAAAAATGTCAAATTAAGTCAAGAGATATTAAAATAATATAACGCTTTTATTAAAAAATCATTGACATACTACCGTTCGTTAGGTATAATATAAAAAAGAACAAAATGGAGATGAATGTAATGGACAGAGGAAATACAAAAAGGGAAATTCTTAACGCATCGTTGGATTTGTTTTCGGTGCAGGGGTTCGAGGCAACTTCAATTTCCCAAATTGCCGATAAAGTGGGTATCCGCAAAGCGTCGCTTTACAGCCATTTTGAAAGCAAGCAGGCAATTTTGGATGCACTTGTGAAGGACATTTTAGAAGAATATGCTAAACATTCTGTTATTGCAAAAACAGGTAAAGAAAATTCTTCTGATGTAGGTGATGACGGTACACTAACGCCTGATAAAGCGGTAGAAACGGTAAAAGGGCAAATTTACTATATCATTCACGACCCGTATATAAGCAAGGCAAGGAAAATGCTTGTTATTGAGCAGTTTCAAAACCCCGAACTTGCAAAACTTCAAACCAAGCAAAACTACAGCGGTGTATTGGAATACTTTACCGAGTTTATTAAACGCTTAATTAAGCAGGGGACATTAACAAATGAAGACCCGGAGATTATGGCGGCACAACTTTGTTTGCCAATTTCTGTATGGATAAATTTGTGCGACCGTGAACCGGAGCGTGAACCGCAGATTATGGAACTTGTGGAAAAGCATATCCGCCAGTTTTTTAAAATATACAAACCAAGGTAAAAATTTTTATAACCGATGGGGGAAACCTTATGAATATAATTGAAATAAAAAATTTGACAAGGGATTACGGAAAAGGAAAGGGAATTTTTAATGTGTCCTTTGGCGTTAAAGAGGGGGAAGTATTCGGATTTTTAGGACCTAACGGTGCGGGAAAGACAACCACAATCCGTCATCTTATGGGGTTTATTAAAAACAAATCGGGCGAATGTTACATAAACCGAAAGGACTGTTGGTATGACAGAGCAAATATACAGGAAACTTTAGGGTATATTCCCGGTGAAATAAGTTATTTTGACGATATGACGGGGACAGAGTTTTTGAAGTTTGTAACAAAATATAAAGGCATTAAAGACACCGAAAGGCAAAAGGAACTTTTAGAGCGTTTCGAGTTAGACCCAAATGTTAAAATTAAAAAAATGAGTAAGGGTATGAAACAAAAAATAGGCATTGTTTCGGCATTTATGCATAATCCCCAGATTTTAATTTTAGATGAGCCGACCGGCGGACTTGACCCGCTTATGCAGAACCGTTTTATTGAACTTATTGCCGAAGAAAAGGCAAAGGGGAGTACAATTTTGCTTTCCAGCCATATATTTGAGGAAGTGGAACGCACCTGTGACCGAATAGGGATAATTAAAAACGGAAGAATGGTTACGGTGGATTCGGTGGAAACTTTGCGGGAACGCCATATGCACACATATAATGTTGCACTTAATACTAAAGAGGAGGCAGAATCCTTTGCAAAGGATTTTGGCGGTGTGGCAAACGGTTTAAATGTTACGGTTGCTTCAAAGCAAAGTCTTGAAAATATTTTTATGCATTACTACGGGGGCGACAATAATGATTAACGGTAGTTTGTATCTTAAAGAGATGAAAAAAAGCGTTACAATGCTTTTGATTTTCGGCGGTATTTTACTTATGTATGTAAGCATTATAATAGGAATGTATGACCCAGAAATGATGGCGGCTTTGGAAAGTTTTTACGGAATTATGCCGGAACTTATGGCTTCGGTAGGTATGACTTCGGGTGCTACCACCCTTATCGGATTTATGGTTTCGTATTTGTACGGCTTTATTCTTATAATTTTTCCTATGCTGTTTTGCATTTTGCGTGGGAACGGACTTATTGCAAAATATACCGACAACGGCTCTATGGCGGTGCTTATTGCGGCACCGGTTAAAAGAAAAAGTGTTGTGCTTACCCAACTTGCGGTACTGTTAAGCGGTGTTATTATTCTTGTTACATATATCACCTGTCTGGAACTTGCGGTTTCTGCCGTTAAATTCAGGGGAGAATTAGCGGTAGGGGAACTGTTAAACTTAAATTTGGCACTTTTGTTTTTGCAGTTATTTATTGCGGGAATTTGCTTTTTCTTTTCCTGCCTTTTTTCCGAAACAAAATACAGTATCGCCTTCGGTGCGGGAGTCCCTGCTTTTATGTATGTACTTCAAATGCTTGCTAATGTAGGCAAAAAAACCGAAGCGGCAAAGTACTTCACCTTTTTTACGCTTTTTGATGCCGAGGGGATTGCGGCAAATCAAGCGTCAGCATTTAACAAATCATTTATACTGCTTGCAGGGGCAATTGTTCTTTATATGGCGGGAACTACGTTTTTTTGCAAGAAAGATATTTGTCTTTAAAAAATTATACGGAGGAATAAAAATGAAAAATAAACAACCCTCATTTTTAGATTTATTACTTGAAGCACACATCGACTTGGAACGTCAAGGACCGGGAAGTCCCGAAACGGTCCTAAAAGCACTTAAGTTTTTAGAACCGTTAGACCGCTTTTCACAAATAGCTGACCTTGGTTGCGGAACAGGGGGACAGACCCTGCTTTTGGCAAAGCGTTTAAAAGGCAACATTACAGGGTTAGACTTATTCCCTGATTTCATAGAAAAACTAAAAGCCAAAACAAAAGCCGAAAACCTTGAAAACAGGGTTAAAGGGGTTGCGGGTAATATTGAAAGTTTGCCGTTTGAAAAGAACTTCTTTGACCTTATTTGGTCGGAGGGGGCAATAGACAATATCGGCTTTGAAAAGGGGCTTAAACATTGGCACGGCTTTCTTAAAAACGGCGGCTATGTTGCGGTAACCTGCCCTTCTTGGATAACAAAAGAACACCCCGAAGAGGCGCAAAAATTCTGGTCTGATGCGGGAAGTCATTTAGACCCCGTGGAAAAGAACATTGCCGTTATGCAGGATGCCGGTTATGAATTTATAGCCGCTTTTGTTCTTCAAAAAGAATGTTGGACCGAAAACTACTTTAAACCGAGAGAACAAGTAATTAACGAAATGCTAAAAAAATACCCCGAAAGCGACACTATGAAAGAATATGCCGAAATCAACAAAAAAGAGGTTGATTTATTCTTAAAATACGGCAGTCACTACGGCTATGTCTTTTACATCGGTCGTGCGGTAAAGTAAGGGAAAATAAGGAGAATGAAAAATGCTGAAAATCGAACATTTATCAAAAATATACGGCGACAAAAAGGCAGTAGATGACCTAACTCTACATATAAACAGCGGGGAAATTTACGGCTTTATAGGTCATAACGGTGCGGGTAAAACCACAACGCTCAAATCGGTTGTAGGTATTTTGCAGTTTGACCAGGGTGAAATTTACATCAACGGAAAATCGGTTGTGGGTAATCCCATTGAATGTAAAAGAGAGATTGCCTATATTCCCGACAACCCCGATTTATACGACTTTATGACCGGTATTAAGTACCTTAACTTTATTGCGGATATCTTTGCCGTAAGCGCTACCGACAGAAAAGAGCGTATAAAAAAATATGCCGATTTGTTTGAACTGACCGCAGATTTGGCACAGCCCATTGCCGCATATTCACACGGTATGAAACAGAAATTGGCTATCATTGCGGCGTGGATTCACGAGCCGAAACTGATTATTATGGACGAACCCTTTGTAGGACTTGACCCTAAAGCGTCCCACCTGTTAAAGGGTATGATGCGTGAAGTTTGCAACGCAGGTGGAGCAATCTTCTTTTCCACCCATGTGCTTGAAGTGGCTGAAAAACTTTGCGATAAAGTGGCTATTATTAAGGACGGAAGACTAATCCGTTCCGGCACTATGGAGGAGGTTAAGGGTGACGATTCGCTTGAATCTGTTTTCCTTGAATTGGAGGAAGAATTATGCTAAAACTTCTTCTTAAAAAACAAATGACCGAAATATTCCGCAACTATTTTTACGACCAAAAAAAGAACCGAGCACGTTCTAAATTCGGAATTTTCGGCTATATGGTACTTTTTGTGCTAATGATGGCGGGTATGCTTGGCGGAATGTTTACATACCTTTCATTAACTATCTGCACTCCTTTTGCGGCGGCGGGTATGGATTGGCTGTATTTTGCCATAATGGGACTTATTGCTATTTTGCTTGGTACTTTCGGCAGTGTGTTTAACACCTATTCCTGCCTTTATCTTTCCAAAGATAACGACTTGCTACTGTCTATGCCTATTCCTGTAAATATTTTAATGTTTTCCCGCCTTTTAACTGTATACCTTATGGGACTTATGTATTCTTCGGTGGTTATTATTCCCGCCGTTGCGGTTTACTGGATTAAGGCAACCCTTTCTTTGGGCGTAATTTTAGGCAGTTTGTTGTTTATTCTTCTTATTTCGGTTTTTGTACTAACCCTTTCCTGCGCGCTCGGTTTTGTGGTTGCCAAAATCAGTTTAAAACTTAAAAACAAAAGTTTTATTACGGTTATTATTTCTCTTGCCTTTTTCGGGGCATATTATTTCTTCTACTTTAAAGCACAAACGGTTATTCAAAAACTTATTGCAAATGCCGCTGTTTACGGCGCAAAAATCAAAGGTTCGGCTTACCCGATATACCTGTTCGGCAGGGTAGGCACGGGCGACCTTTTGGCGGTGATTTCGGTATCGGCAGTAATTTTCGGTCTTTTTGCGGTTATTTGGGCGGTTATTTCCCGCAGTTTCTTAAAAATTGCCACCGCTTCGGGAAATACTTCAAAACGTGTTTACAAAGAAAAAGCGGTAAAGCAAAGAAGTGCTTTTTCGGCACTTTTGGTAAAAGAGTTCGGAAAGTTTTTGTCAAGCCCTGTTTATATGCTTAACTGCGGACTTGGTATTTTATTGATACCGTTAGGCGGCGTATTACTTCTTTGGCAGGGTTCAAGTGTTATTTCGATTTTAAATTCCATATTCGGCGAGCGGGTTGGCTGCACTCCGTTGTTGCTTTGTGCTTTTGTTTGTATGTTGGCATCTATGAACGATATGGCGGCACCGTCTGTTTCGCTTGAGGGTAAAAACATTTGGCTTATGCAGTCTTTACCCGTAACCCCGTTACAGGTGATTTACGCCAAGTTAAGCGTACAACTTATATTAACCGCCGTTCCGGTTGCTTTTTGCATTGCTTGTATGGCAATAATTTACCCTTATACCGTTATTGAACTGCTTTTAACCGCTGCGCTTTTACTGTCTTATGTCTTGTTTTCGGCATTGTTTGGACTGTTTTTGGGACTTAAAATGCCAAACCTTAACTGGACAAGCGAAATAACCCCCATTAAACAAAGTTTAAGCGCTATGCTTGCTTTATTCAGCGGTTTCGGCTATACGGCACTGCTTTGCGTCGGCTTTATGCTTTTGGACGGTTGGAAGTTGGGCTTTACAGGATATATAGCCCTTTTCGGTGCAGTAACACTTATTTTGTGCGCCATAATTTGGCTATGGATTAAAAAAAGCGGCTCTAACCGCTTTGCAAGGTTGTGAAAAAATGTTAAAGGAAAGAACAAATACAGGATACTCGCAAAATTCAGAACAGGCAAACCCTTATGTAGACCGTGTTTGCTACCTGTTTTTAATATTCCTTACGGGAAGTTTGATAGGTTGGTTTTATGAGGTGATTTTCTACCTTGTGGATGACGGTATATTCCAAAACAGGGGCGTTTTGTACGGTCCGTGGCTTCCTATTTACGGTATCGGCGCACTTGGGATATATTCTGTTAAACCCTTAAAAAAGTACCCGCCTTTACTGTTTGTGACCTGTGCCGTTATTACGGGATTTGTGGAATATGTCATCGGTTATATCGGTATTCGCTATTTCGGAATGCGTCTTTGGGACTACCGCGGACTGTTTCTTAATTTAGGAGGGATTATTTGTTTAAGAAGCGTAATAAGTTTTGCCGTTATGGGTATGGTGTTTCACTACTTACTTGAACCGTTTTCGGAGCGTTTGGTTGCAAAAATACCTAAAAAAACGTTAAGAATCACCTGCTTTGTACTGTTTGGTGTACTTGCGGCAGACTGCGTTTTAAGTATACTCTTCCGCACACCAATTACATATTAAAGGTAAAAAATATAGGGTGAAAATTACAGAACAGGCACTCCACTTGTAAAAAGCGGGGTGCCTGTTGTTTGTTTAAAATCAGATAAA
>CAMFZK010000038.1 GCA_946006915.1 uncultured Clostridia bacterium | reverse complement strand
TAAGTCCCTCTATTTCGGTGCCGAAAGGCAGTATAACCGCCGCCGCACACACAGGCCCTGCAAGCGGACCCCGCCCTGCTTCGTCCACACCGCAAATAAACTTAAAGCCGCTTAAACCAGCGGCTTGTTCGTAACTGTAATCAGGCATACTCGTCTACCCTTTCAAGAGTAATATTACCGATTTTTTGGTTTCGGTATTCTTCAAGCAACATATTTGCCGCCCGTTCGGTGTCGGTTTCGCCGCCTCGGATAACCATACCCCGCTTTTTGCCTATTAAGCAGAGCAAATCGTAACTGTCAAGCGAAAAATCCAACTCGCCGTAACGTTTTTCTAAATAATCGGGGTAGTTTTGGCTTAAAATTTCAATCAGTCGCATTGCCAAAAGTTCGGTATCTAAAATACGGTCTTTAACAGCCCCCGTAAACGCCAAATGCTCGCCCACCGTTTGGTCTTCAAATTTAGGCCACAAAACACCGGGGGTGTCAAGCAGTTCCAACTGTTTGTCAATAGTAAACCATTGGTTTCCCCTTGTAACACCGGGGCGGTTTTCGGCTTTGGCACGGGTTTTACCTGCAATTTTGTTAATAAAGGAGGATTTACCCACGTTTGGAATACCCACAACCATAACCCGAAGCGGTTTTCCAACCATTCCTTTTTGTTTGAAACTTTCTAGTTTGTCTGCCAAAACGGTCTTAACGGTGTCCTTAAAAAGCGGAATACCCTTACCGCTTTTACAGTCAATCGGGATAGCGGTAGTACCGTTTTGTTTGTAGTGCGCTATCCACTCTTTTGTAATGTCGGCATCTGCCATATCACACTTGTTAAGCAAAATTATATGCGGTTTGTTGCCTATAATTTCCTTTAAGTCGGGGTTTCGGCTGCTTTGCGGAATACGTGCATCCACAACCTCCGCCACGGCATCAATAATAGGCAAAATTTCTTTAATTTGGCGCTTGGTTTTTGCCATATGCCCCGGAAACCACTGAATACTTTGTTTAAAATCGCTCATTTATTATCAAGCCGTCCTATTCTGTTAAACGGGAAAATTCTAAAAACTGCCCTGCCCAATACATACCTTGTATCCACCATTCCGTGGTCGCCGATTTCTAAATAACGACTGTCCAGCGATACGGGGCGGTTGTCGCCCATTACAAATATACATCCTTCGGGCACTATTACGGGAAATTCCACGCTATTTTTAGGGGTGGTAGGACCTATAATATAATCTTCTTCTAAAGCCACACCGTCCACAAAAACTTTTCCGCTTTCCGGGTCAATATCCACCGTTTGATGCTCTGTTGCAATAACCCGCTTTATAATAGGGCCTTTTCCGGTAATACTGCCGTCTATCGAATTATCGGCATTTCGGGAAATTACCACAATATCCCCGTGTTTTGGGGTATAGTTGAAATTGCTGATAACCACACGTTCGCCGTTTTTCAAGGTGCTGAACATAGAGTCACCTTCAATAGTTGCAATTCTGAAAACAAACGAAAATATTAAAACAACCGAAATAATGGCAGTTACTACTACCTCAAGCCATTCAAACAAACTTTCTTTTGAAGAATAAACTTGTATATTTTCGGGTTCTTCTTCAACATCGGTATAAACATAAAAACCGTCATCATAAGAATTTTTACGCTTTTTCATCACGTTACCTCTTTTGAAAATAGTAAAAAAACAAAGGGGGACAAGGCATTCACCCGTCCCCCTTTCCGGATTAAATCTTTTCTTTAACCTTGGCGGCTTTACCAACTCTGTCACGTAAGTAGTAGAGTTTTGCTCTGCGAACTTGACCCTTGCGTACAAGTTCAACCTTAGCAACTGAAGGTGAATGTACAGGGAATACACGTTCAACGCCAACACCGTAAGATACACGGCGAACGGTAAAGGTTTCGGAAATACCGCTGTTATTTTTAGCAATAACAGTACCTTCAAAAACCTGGATTCTTTCCTTTTCGCCTTCCTTAATGCGAACGTGAACCTTAACGGTAGAACCGATTAAGATTTCAGGCGCATCGGTTTTGAGCATATCGGCTGTTAATTCCTTAATTGCGTCCATCTTTTTTCCTCCTTAAATTTTTACCAGACGTTCGTAACATAAATGCCAGAGGACCATCCGCTTCAATGTCGATTTTTCGGCAATGAACCCACCCGTAAGGACCGAGTGAAATCAAATGCTCATACATTTTACCACAATACGTTTAAAAAATCAAGTGTTTTTTTAAGAGTATTATTTATTGCGTCGCAACAACGAGTTATGTGTTTACTACATTAAACCCATAAGCACCGTCACACTTAATGATTTATGCACCGTTCTTGACTGCAAGGTGCAGGATATTTTGGTGTATATAAAAGACTGATTTCAGGGTAAAAAAACCGAATTACGATTTAGTTTTTGTAAATTCGGGGATTTGGGCGGTAATTATTGCCGCAAACATTATAATGCAACCAAAAATTTCGTTTTTGGTAAGTACTGCGCCCGAAAAAACCGCACCGCCCAGCACCGCAAACACACTTTCAAAACTCATTGTAATGGAAGCAACGGCGGGTTCGGCGTATTTTTGACCGACAATTTGCAAAGTGTAGGCAATACCGCTGGACATTATCCCTAAATACAAAATCGGCAAAACGGATTTAATAAGTAATGAAAGTTCGAGTGTTTTAAAATCGAACATGGCGGCACACAAAAGCGAAATCACGCCAACCACCAAAAACTGCAGTATGGAAAGTTTAACACCGCCGGTAAAACTTACGTATTTATCCACCGCCAAAATTTGAAAAGCAAAGGCAATGGCACAGCCGAAAATTACAATATCGCCAAAATAGAATTTGTTAAGTCCACCCGAAAGGCAAAGCATATAAATGCCTGCCGTTGCCAAAAGTCCGCCTACCCAAACCGGCAGTTTGATTTTTTTCTTTAAAAATACCGAAAAAAGCGGAACTAAAATTACATAAAGTACCGTTAAAAAACCTGCGTGTGCTTCGGCGGGGGCGTTTTTGGGGTACATAGAAATACCGAACTGTTGCAGGTTCATTGCTACGGCAAGACAACCGCCGCAAACCAAAGAAGCCGATAAATATTCTTTTCTGCCCTTTTTATCCTTAGGAATAAAAGGGGTTTTTGTTTTATAATTGGTTATTTTCCAAAAAACATAAAGGAAAACCGCCGCAATAAAGGAACGGCAAGCATTTACCGTAAAGGTGGGAACGCTGTCACTGATTCGGTTTTGTGCCACAAAAGCCAAGCCCCAAATAAGTGCCGCCAACCCTAAAATAAGCGTACCTTTTAAATTATTCCGTTTCATTTAATTAAGTTTGTCCTTTCGCATTGTAAGGGATATGCGTTTTTTAGTAGTATCAACCGATAAAACCCAAACCTTAACAATATCCCCAACCTTTAAAACTTCGCTTGGGTGTTTAATAAACCTGTCGGTTATTTGGGATATATGCACGAGTCCGTCCTGATGAACCCCAATATCCACAAAAACGCCGAAATCTATAACATTTCTAACCGTTCCGGTAAGTTCCATTCCCGTTTTAAGGTCTTCCATAGACATAATATCGGTACGAAGCAAGGGTGGCGGTAATTCGTCACGGGGGTCACGTCCGGGACGTTCAAGTTCTTTTACAATATCGTTTAAAGTGGGAACGCCAATGCCGAGTTCGGTTGCAATAGTTTGGGCACCCTTGGTTTCAATTCTTTGGCTTAAATCTTTAACCGCACCGTTTTTAAGGTCCTTTTCGGAATAGTCGCAAAGTTTTAAAATATTTTCCGCCGCCGCATAACTTTCGGGGTGAACCGAAGTGTTGTCAAGCGGGTTTTTGCCGTCCGCAATACGCAAAAAACCTGCAGATTGCTCGAACGCTTTAGGCCCTAATTTAGGCACTTTTTTAAGTGAACTTCGGGAGGCAAATTTACCGTTTTCTTCACGGTAGGTGACAATGTTTTTGGCTACCGCCTGACCGAGTCCCGCAACACGGGAAAGCAACTGCACCGAAGCGGTGTTAAGGTCAACACCAACGCTGTTAACGCAGGATTCCACCACCCCGTCAAGCGCACCGTTCAGTTGGTTTTGGGGCATATCGTGCTGATATTGCCCAACACCTATGGCTTTGGGGTCTATTTTTACAAGTTCTGCCAACGGGTCTTGAAGCCGACGTGCAATAGAAACCGCACTGCGCAAAGAAACGTCATACTGCGGAAATTCCTCTGCCGCCAGTTTAGATGCCGAATAAACACTCGCACCCGCCTCGCTTACCACCATATAGGAAACGTCACGCTTTATTTCCTTAATTATCTGGGCCGCAAAAACTTCGGTTTCGTGGCTTGCTGTTCCGTTGCCTATTGCAATAACGTCTACCCCGTACTTTTCAATAAATCCCTTTATAATGATTTTTGCGTTCTCGATATCGCTTTTAGGCGGTGCGGGGTAAATTACGCCGGTATCAAGCAGTTTACCCGTGCCGTCAACCACCGCAACCTTGCAACCTGTCCTGTAACCGGGGTCCAAACCCAATGTCACCTTGTCCTTAACAGGGGGTTGCATAAGCAACTGTTTTAGGTTGGTGGAAAAAACTTTAATGGCGGAAGTGCTTGCTCTTTCGGTAAGGGAAGACCTTATTTCCCGTTCAATAGAGGGGAAAATAAGCCGACTGTATGCGTCTTCGGCGGCAAGTTTTACCGTTTCGGTAGCGGGAGACCCCTCTTTAATATGGTTTTTGGCGATTATAAACATCGCTTTGTCCTTGTCAAAGTCAATAGAAACCTTTAAAAAGTCCTCTTTTTCACCACGGTTTATTGCCAAAATTCTGTGGTCGGCGATTTTGGCAACACTTTCGCTGTAATCTTTATACATTTCGTAAACGTCTAAATCCTCTTTAGCACCCTTAACGGTTAAAATGCCGTGTGCCGAGCATACAAAACGCATACGCTTTCTAACGTCGGCATCGTCGGAAATTTTTTCGGCAATAATGTCCATAGCACCCTGCAAAGCATCTTCTGCCGTTTCTACGCCGAGTTCGGGGTTTACAAATTCTTCGGCTAAAATAATCGGCTCTTTGCAGTCGGGCGACTGCTTATAAATAATATCTGCCAAGGGTTCAAGCCCTTTTTCCTTTGCAACGCTTGCCCTGGTTTTGCGTTTTTTCTTGTAAGGGCGGTAAATATCGTCAAGTTCGGTTAATGTTACTGCATTTTCAATAGCGGTAACAAGTTCTTCGGTTAAAGCCCCCTGTTCTTCGATAGCCGCTTTAATCTTTTCCCGTGTTTCGTCCATATTGCGTAAATACTTTAGCCGTTCGGATAGTTCACGCAGGGTTTGGTCGTCAAGCGAGCCGTGCGCTTCCTTGCGGTATCTTGCTATAAAGGGAATTGTGTTACCCTCGTCAATAAGTTTTACGGTATTTTCCACCTGAAACGGCTTTAAATTAAATTCTTCGGTAAGTTTTTTTAAAATATCCATTTTGCACCTTCTTAAGTCAACTTTAAGTATTGTAACATTTTTTCACGGTTAAAACAACAAAAAATTATCGGTATTGTGTTTTTATTTGTTTTGTTGTATAATCTTTCGGGAAAGAGGTAATAAGATGATTACACTTAATATATTGGAGAGCATAGGAAACGCTTACCCAACCGCAAAGGTGGTTTACGGGGTTATCGGAACGGTGCTTTCGTTTATGCTCGCCTACAAAACGGTTTACAGAATAGTAGGTCTTTTTTTCACAAGAAAATTCAAACCCGCAAAAGTTAATCACAAATACGCAATTCTTATTGCCGCAAGAAACGAACAGGCGGTTATAGGAAACCTTTTGGACAGTATAGAAAACCAAGATTACCCAAAAGAACTTTTAACCGTTTTTGTTGTGGCGGATAACTGTACCGACAATACCGCCCAAATAGCACGGCAAAAGGGAGCGGTTTGTTACGAGCGGTTTGATACAGAACATAAAACCAAAGGTTTTGCGCTTCAGTTTTTGTTTGACCGCATAGAAGAAGATTACGGCAGAAAATCTTTTGAGGGGTATTTTATCTTTGATGCCGATAATTTGCTTAAAAGGGATTATGTTTCACGTATGAACGATTCGTTTGATGCGGGCGAAAAGATTATCACTTCATACCGAAACACCAAAAACTTCACCGAAAGTTGGATTGCTTCCACCTATGCTTTGCATTGGCTTCGTTCTATACGTGCAAACCATCGTGCAAGGTCGGTTTTTCGGCTTGCTACCAATATTCAGGGTACGGGATTTTTGTTTTCCAACGAAATTGTGGAAAACGGCTGGAAATACACCTCCCTTACCGAAGACCGTGCCTTAACGGTAGATGCCGTGGCACAGGGGTACAAAATTTCTTACAATGATGCGGCGGAATTTTACGACGAACAACCCGTAAACTTAAAAATTGCACTACGTCAGCGTCTTCGTTGGTCAAAAGGTCACCTGCTTGCCTTTGCGGAAACAGGACCTTACCTTTTTATTAACATTTTCTTCGGCAAACTGTTTATAAGAAACCGTTTCACCCATAAGAAAAAGGAGAAAAAGGAAATCACCTTTAAATCGGCGGTTTTAGGTGTTTTGGAATCTGTCCGCCACCGTATTGCGTCTTACGATACGCTAATGCAACTCACACCCTTTTCGGTATTCAACCTTGCAAGGTGGCTTGTCGTTCCGCTGTTTATGTACGCTTGTTACTGCTATAACGGCGGGGTGGAAACCATTACATTCTTCGCAGGGGGTACATATTTGGCAAAGTTTTTGCGGTTTTTGTTCCCCTTTAAGGTGCATTTAACTTCGGGTTTTGTAGCTTTCCTAATCGGCTTTGCAATGCAGGTTTGGTTACGGCTTTTGTACCGAATAGCAAGTTATTTTAAAAACTGCTTAACCGCAATTTATTTGTTTATTATAGAGCACAAACGAATTGTAAAAATCCCCTTTGCCAAAAAGGTGCTTTATACCCTTACTTGGCCGATTTTTGATATTATAGGCAGGTACACAACATATATTGCTTTGTTTGTTAAGGTTACTTGGAAACCCATTCCGCACGAGAGTAAAGCCACCATTACCGATATTGAAAAGGGCAAAGAAAAAGTCCTGAAATAGCAAAAAGCACCCGCAAAAGGGTGCTTTTTTATAGGGTTTATTTGTTTTCTTCGGTTAGTTCAAGTACCGTATATCCGTAAGGGTTTAAATTAAGGGCAGTTCCCGACGGTTTGTTGCCGAAAATAACCTTTGCATTTTTAAATCTTTCGGGAATTTCCACCTTTGTAGCTTCGTGCCAACGGCTTGCTGCCACCAACACTTCGGAATTTGAACTTTTTCTTATATAAACAATTTCACCGAAGTTGGCGTAAACCGGTACAAACTCGCCCGATGCAAAAACATTGCTTTTGCGGCGGAATTTACCCAATTTTTTATAAAATTTTAAAAGTTCCGGGTCTTCCTTTCCCCAAGGATAACCGCCGCGGCAAAACGGGTCGCCGTAACCTTGCATACCTGCCTCGTCACCGTAATAAAGCGAGGGGATACCCGGTAAAGTGTACTGCAAAACGGCGGCAACTTTAAGGAGTGCTACGCCTTTTCTATATTCTTCTGGGGTAAGTGAAAATTCCGACTGCCACTTGCGGTCGCTTTGGTAGCCCCTGTCACTTCCCAAAATTGTTAAAATTCGGGGTGTATCGTGCGTGCCTATGTGGTTCATTAAAAGTTTAACCGCTTGCGGGGGGTAGTTTTCAAGAATGTCCAGCACCGTGTCTATAAGTTCACGGGAATTACCGCCCTTTAAATACTTAATAATAGCGTTGGCAAATGGGTAATTCATAACCGAATCAAGTTGAGTGCCGCGTAAAAAACGTCTTCTCTTGTCGTAACTTATTTTGTTGGTTGCGTCTTCCCAAACCTCGCCCAAAAGGAAGTTTTGCGGGTCTTCGGTTTTAAGTGCCTCACGTATTTTGTCCAAAAATTCGTCGGGCAGTTCGTCCGCAACGTCCAAACGGAAACCCTTAACACCCTTTTTAAGCCAATATTTAATAACACCGTTTTCGCCGGTTATAAATTCGGTAAACGAGGGGTCGTTTTCATTGGTTTCGGGCAGGGTCAGAATGCCCCACCACGCTTTGTAATCGTCCCTGCTGCCTTTAAAACTGTACCAACTTGAATAGGGCGAATTTTCGGAATTGTATGCACCCACGCTGTCATAACGGCTGTACTTATTAAAATAAACGCTATCGTCCCCCGTGTGGGAGA
>CAMFZK010000037.1 GCA_946006915.1 uncultured Clostridia bacterium | reverse complement strand
GTTCCGTAATAAACCATAAAATTAGATAACACAAACAGGGCGTTTATAATAAAGGTATAAACCAATAGCACAATATAAAGAAATTTAAGTGCTTTGTAAAGTTTACCGTCTGTCTTTGCGTAAACAATACCCCTTTTTTCTTCTACCTGCCGTACCCTGTTAAGTATATTTTGTTGCAGTTTCATAAATCTACCTCTGTTCTATAATTCAACAAAACCGTAACTTTCAAGTATTTTAATGTATTTTGAAAGCCGTTCGTACAACGGTTCTGCCTTTTCGCCGAAATGTTCTTTTAACTGTTTGCCCAAATCGGTAATATCGGTTTTGCCGTCAATTAAAGGCCAAATGAAACTTCCGGTTTCGTCAAGGTGAATATAACTAATTCTCGGTTTTTTAAAGAGTTTTTGCGCTAAAGTGTTAAAAAAACCCTTGTTTTCTATTTCTAAAGTTACCTTGCCGCCCTCAAGAGTCCAATTTATATTAGGGTTCTTTTTCGGCTTATTTTCAAGAAAATTTTTACTGTTCTTCATTGGATTTTTTCTTTTTACCAAAGGTAAATGATACGAGGGTAAGAATAATTACAGCGAATAACAATACACCGCCGATTTGCGAAACAACAGGGGAAATACCCATTTTTTCCGAAAGGTTTAATGCTTTGTCAATGCCGAATACCGCAAGTAATGCCAAAAGAATACCTACAATACCTTCACCCGCAATCATACCCGAACAGAAAAGAATACCGTTGTTGACAATTTCCTTTTTGTTTTCTTTTTTGCCTGCAATCTTTTCAACAATAAGCCGTACAAGACCGCCCACCATAATGCAAGCGTTTAGTTGAACCGGCAAATAAACACCAATTGCAAAGGGGAGAACAGGAATACCGATAAGCTCAACAACTACGGCAATAAATACGCCTATAAACACAAGTGTCCACGGAAGATTACCGCCCATAACACCCTCTACAATGAGTTTCATAAGGGTGGCTTGCGGAGCGGCAAGTTCGTCTGTGCCAAAGCCGTAAGCGGTGTTTAAAAGATATAATGTTCCGCCAATTGCCAAAGCCGAAGCAATAACGCCAATCATTTCGCCGATTTGTTGTTTTTTAGGTGTAGCACCGAGTAAGAAACCGGTTTTAAGGTCTTGCGAAGTGTCACCTGCAATGGCGGCAATAATACAAATAATCGAGCCAATTGCAATGGCACTGCACATACCCTCAATACCGCTAAGGCCTGTAACTTTAAGTACAAGTGTTGCAACAAGCAAGGTGGCAATAGCCATACCCGAAACGGGGTTGTTACTGCTTCCTACAAGTCCTACCATTCTTGAAGAAACGGTTGCAAAGAAGAAACCGAAAACAACAATAATAGCGGCACCCAAAAGTGAAACGGGGATAGCGGGGATTAACCAAATGAGAAGCGTTAAAACCGCAATGGCAATTACTATAAATGCCATATTAAGGTCACGGGAAGTACGCTCGTCAGAACCGACTTTAGAACCTCTTAAACTTTTAATGGCACCGCTAAAAGTTTTAACAATAATCGGAAGTGATTTAATAAGACTTATAATACCGCCCGCAGTTAATGCACCTGCACCGATGTAACGGATATAAGTTCCCCAAATAGCGCCCGCACCGCCGTTTGCAAAAATTTCGCTTATAGGTGCAGTACCGGGGGCTAATACCATATCGCCGCCGAAAAGGACAATAAGCGGAATCATAACAAGCCAACTAAGTACACCGCCGGCAAACATATAAGAGGAAATTTTAGGTCCGCAAATGTAACCTACGCTCATAACGGCAGGATAAATTTGAGTGCCTATTTCGCCCGCAAAACCTTTAACACGGACCGAAACTTCGCCGGCTACTAATTTAAGACCGTCAATAATAAATTTAAAAAGTGCGGCAAAACCCATACCTGCAAATACGGTAGAAGCGTTTGCACCGCCCTGTTCGCCCGCTAAAAGCACTTCGGCACAAGCGGTGCCTTCCGGGTAGGGTAGAACGCCGTGTTCTTTTACAATAAGCGCATTTCGAAGAGGCACCATAAACAGTACGCCTAAAAGACCGCCTATAAGTGCTATTAGGGTGATTTCAACAATATCGGGAGCGGAAGTTTTACCTTCGGACGCCCAAATAAATAAGGCAGGCAAGGTGAAAATAGTACCCGCCGCAAGTGATTCACCCGCAGAACCGATGGTTTGCACCATATTGTTTTCAAGAATAGAATTTCTGCGAAGTAAAATGCGGATTACACCCATAGAAATAACCGCCGCAGGGATAGATGCCGAAACGGTCATACCTACACGAAGGCCTAAATACGCATTTGCAGCGCCGAAAACAACAGCCAATAAAATACCTATAACAATGGAAGTTACGGTAATTTCGGGCGTGATTTTTTCAGCCGCAACATAGGGTTTAAAATCGTTTTTGTTTTCCATAATTTCTCCAATCTTTCTTTTTTATGTTAATTTTTTTAATAAACTCACTAAAATATTAAAAATCTTTTCGGCGGAAGAAATAATCAACCGTTCGTCGGTTGTGTGCGCACCGAGTATTGTAGGTCCAACCGCAATACAGTCAAGACCCGGTATAGCAGAAGAAAATACCGCACATTCAAGACCTGCGTGGATTGCCTCTACCGAAACTTGCTCGCCGGTCAAGGCAAAGTAAGTTTCACAGTAAAGTTTTCTCAAATCGGATTTTTCCTTAAATTCCCAAGTGGGATATTTTCCGCCCAACGTTGTTTTGCAGTTAAACCGTTCAAAATATCCATACAGTTTTTCTTCCAAAAAGTCTAAAGCAGACTGTTTGTTGCTTCTTAGTGCAAATTGCAGGAAAATACCGTCTTTTTGAGTATTTAATACACCTAAATTAAGGGAAGTTTCCACCAAATTTTCGATTTCGGCACTCATTTCCATAATACCGTTAGGGCAGGTGAGTAAAACCGAAATTATATCATTTTTCGTATTTTCGGATAACGTTTTTAACTCTTTTTCTTCGCCTATAACAATTTCCCAGTTAAAATCGGGTTCTCGGGCTGATATTTCACTTTTTATAAGTTGCAGGTACTCCTGTGCTTTTGCTTTAAAATCTTTCGGTTGGTTTGCGCACAGTTTAAGGGTGCAACAGTTTGGTATGGCGTTGGACTTGTCCCCGCCGTTTACCGAAATAATGCCGAATTCGCATTGATTTTTCATATAATTTAAAAATCTGCCTGCAAGAATGTTGGCGTTGACACGCTTTTTGTCAATCTCAATACCCGAATGACCGCCTTTAAGACCCTTTAAGATAACCGTAATTTCGGTCGAAGTTACAGTTGTGTAAACTGCCGGAATTTGCACCGAAAAATCACTTCCTCCGGCACAGGAAACGGTTAAGGTATTCTCATCTTCAGAGTCAATGTTTATCATTCGTTTGGCTTTTAAAAGGGAAGTGTCCAGCGCTTTTGCACCAACCATTCCGATTTCTTCATCGGTAGTGAAAACCGCTTCAATGGAAGGGGTGATAAGTCGGTCATTTTCAAGAATTGCAAGTATCATAGCAACGGCAATTCCGTTATCCGCACCTAAAGTTGTGTGTTCTGCGGTTAAAAAACCGTCTTTTATAAGGGGTTTAATGCCGTCTTTCAAAAAGTCGATATCAAAATCATTATCCTTTTGGCAAACCATATCAAGGTGACCTTGTAAAATAACGGCATCGTTAGGATAATTTTTTGTAGGTTTGTAAATTATAACATTATTAGCATTATCACGTTTATATTCTAAATTATGTTCCTTTGCAAAATTAACGCAAAAATCGGCAATATCGTTCATATTTCCCGAACCGTGCGGAATAGAACAAAGTTTATTAAAGTAATAAAATACCCTTTCGGTATCAAATTTATTGCAAGCCATTAAGTGTCCTCCAAAGTTAGCAGTAACTAAAAGTCATTTTACCATAAATTAACCTTTTTAGCAAGCAAAATAATATATGTTGGTAATATTTGCAGTTTATTCTTTTGGCTTTCGTTTAATTAAATTTGAAACTCTTAATATAAATTTTTCTTTGTATTTGCCAAAGCCCGTTCGATTATATATTGCAAGTACAATATTCATAACAAGAATTGCAAATAAAACACCGTCATACCCTTTAAATATAATATGTAAAACAAAGGAAATAACACCGCAACCGATACCGAAAATCACCCTTCCCGAATTTGTGGTAGGGGAGGTTGTGTAGTCATTTGCCATATAAAATGCACCTAAAATAAGTGTACCGCCGAAAATGTCATACAAAACATTTTGCGAAAAAGAAGCACTTAACACCGCAACCGTGCCGATAAAGGTGAGCGGAATTATGGGCGAAATAATTTTTCTTATAATTAAATATGTTCCGCCTATAATAAGTAAAAACGAACAGGTTTCACCGATACCTCCGGGATGCAACCCGAAAAACAGATTAGAAAAAGAATAGTTTGCGGTATTGTCTGCCGTATGGAAAAAGGGCAAATGGTAAGCGTTCATAATTTTAGGAAAACAAAGTTTTAAAAGAATTACTGCAGTAACCGCAGGATTGGTTAAATTGCGGCCGATACCGCCTAAAAGTTGTTTAACAATTACTACCGCAAATACCGAACCCAATGCGCACAAAACAGGCGGCACACTGTCCGGCATACACATACCTATCAGCAACCCCGTAAGCACTGCCGAAAGGTCGCCTACCGTTTGCGGTTTTTTAAATATTAAATTCCACAAAAATTCCGCCGAAACCGCCGAAACTACCGAAACCAAAAGAATTAGAATTGCTTTAAAACCAAAAAGAATACAACCGAAAATCAGGGCGGGAATAAGGGAAATTATAACGTCAAACATAATGACTTTGGGGTATTCTTTGTTAAGTTTTAACCACCAAAGCCGTCCTTCCCCTTTTGCGTAATTTAAAACCGAGATTAGTTTTTCTTTAAAGGCCATCACATTCACCTCGTTATAATATAATACAATAAATCTAGCAATTTTTCAAGTTTTCAAAAAAACTCTCCCTTAAAGTTGAAATTTTCATTGCATCAGCCGTAATTTTGTGTTATAATGCCTTGGTTAATTTTTTGGAGGAGATTGTATGAAAAAGATATTAAACTTTATTCCCGGTATAGCGTTATCGGTAGTTATTGCCGCTGTTTCGGTGTTTATTGAAGGGCTTTTTCCGATACACATAATAGGCGGTGCGGTTATTGCCTTGTTTATAGGTATGATTATTAACCATTTTTTAAAGGAAACAAAATTTTTGGAATCGGGAGTAAAATTTACCTCTAAAAAAATTCTTAAATTTGCTATTATTTTGTTGGGCTTATCCCTTAATATTAAAACCGTTTTAAATGTAGGCAAACTTTCTTTGGCGGTTATGGTGTTTACTTTGCTTACTTGTTTCGGCGGCGGTTACTTTATCGGTAAAGCGTTGGGACTTAATTGGAAACTTT
This sequence comes from uncultured Clostridia bacterium, assembly GCA_946006915.1. GTDB lineage: Bacteria > Bacillota > Clostridia > Oscillospirales > Acutalibacteraceae > UBA737. The sequence continues at coordinate 3,021 of CAMFZK010000037.1, read as the reverse complement.
CCAACCTTATTTCCGCCGGCACGGGTATTTGCGGCGGTTCGGCTATTGCGGCTATTGCCCCCGCCATTGATGCAGATGATAACGACATTGCCTACGCTATGAGCGCTACCTTTATTTTTGATATGGCAATGATAGTCCTTTTCCCGATTATGGGCAGGGCAATGGGTATGACCGACCAAGCATTTGGCATTTGGGCAGGAACTGCCGTAAACGATACTTCTTCGGTTGTTGCTACCGGTTACGCTTATTCCGAAGCGGCAGGCGACTTTGCCACAATGGTTAAACTTACAAGAACACTTGCAATTATTCCTACCGTAATCACCTTTGCTTTGGTGCAACTTAACCTAAAACGTAAAGAATTTAAGGCAATGCAAACAGAAAGTGCCGACCTTAAAATGCACTTTAGTTTTAAAAAGGTTTTCCCGTGGTTTATTTTGGGATTTTTGGCAACCGCAATTGTTTCCAGCGTCTTCAGTATTCCTTCGGAAATAATTTCCCACACTAAAGAATTCAGTAAATTCTTAATGGTTTGTGCCCTTGCGGCTATCGGTCTTAATACCTCTTTTTCAAGTATGAAAAAAGCGGGAATAAGACCAATGATACACGGATTTATAATTTCCGCTTTGGTTGTAATTGTTGCGCTTTTGGTGGAAATTTGTATGGGTATTGTTAAGTTTTAAAAATTTTTAAAAAAATTGTAAAAACCACTTGATTTTTGAAAACAAGTGTGGTATTATACTATGGCGGTTTAAAAACCGTTTATGCGCTGATAGCTCAGCTGGATAGAGCGTCTGGCTACGGACCAGAAGGTCGGGAGTTCGAATCTTCTTCAGCGCGCCAAAATAGCAGTATCGCTTTTGCGGTACTGCTATTTTTATAAAATGTTATAATACTTTCAAAGGGTGTGGTTTAGTGTTTAACTTTTTTGTTGATGAAAACAATAAGCAGGGGAACTGCTATATTATAACCGATACCGATTATAACCATATTAAAAATGTACTGCGCATGGAAGTCGGGGAAAAACTGCTTGTAAGCGTTAACGGTAAAAGCGATTTGTGCGAAATTGAACGTTTTGATACAGATTCCGTTACGGTTAAAATATTGGGGGAAAATTATAACGATACCGAACTTAAAACTAAAATATATCTTTTCCAAGGACTGCCGAAATCCGACAAAATGGAACTTATTATTCAAAAAACGGTGGAATTAGGTGTTGCAGGTATTATTCCGGTTGAAATGAGCCGTTCGGTGGTAAAACTTGACGGTAAAAAGAAAGATTCCAAACAGGCAAGGTGGCAATCCATTGCCGAAAGTGCGGCAAAACAAAGCAAAAGAAATATTATTCCGAAAGTCTATGATGTTGTGAACTATAAACATGCGTTGGATATGGCAAGTGAGTTTGATATGCTTATCGTCCCGTATGAATGTAAGGAGGGCATGGTTGCCACTAAAAACGCAATAAACCAACTTAAAACTTGCAAATCGGTGGGAATTTTAATAGGACCTGAAGGCGGTTTTGAGCCAAAAGAAATTGAATTGGCGGAGCAAAACGGAGGAAAGGTTATTTCGCTCGGTAAACGGATATTGCGTACCGAAACGGCGGCTATTACCGCTGTGGGTATGTGTATGTTGGCACTTGAAACTGATTAAAGGAACTGAAAAGATGAAACAACTTCCGCAAGAATTTTTAAACAGAATGAAAACCCTGTTAGGCGAAGAATATGACGATTTTTTAAAATCTTACGATCTACCGCCCGTTAAGGCGTTTCGTGTAAATACCGCTAAAATATCGGTTGCCGATTTTGAAAAGTTAAATATTTTCGGTAATGAAAAAATTCCTTATACCGAAAACGGATTTTATCTTACATACGATAAAATCGGCAACCACCCGTACCATCATGCGGGAATGATGTATGTTCAAGAGCCGGCCGCCATGGCACCTGCTGAATGTTTGGACGTTGAAAAAGGTTGGTGCGTGCTTGATATGTGTGCCGCACCGGGAGGGAAAAGTACCCAACTTAAAAACAAATTAGGTGAGGACGGGTTGCTCTTATCTAACGAAATTATACCGTCACGCTGTAAAATATTAACAGGCAATATTGAAAGATTGGGACTTCATAACACCGTTACCACCTGTATGGATACCGAAAAATTGGCAAAAACTTTCCCAAAAACTTTTGATTTAATTATGGTAGACGCACCCTGTTCGGGCGAGGGAATGTTCCGCAAGGACGATACAGCCATTGCCGAATGGAGCGTAAAAAACGTTAAAATGTGTGCCGAAAGGCAGGCGGAAATTTTAGAAAACGCCGTAAAGCTTTTAAAGGACGGGGGATACATAATTTACGCCACCTGCACATTTTCATTGGAAGAAAACGAAATGACTGTGGATAAGTTTTTGCAAAACCACCCCGAATTTGAAATCGTGCCGGTAAAGGATGCGGTCAAAAATGTAACGTCGGACGGAATTCTATTTGACGGTTGCAAGAATGAAAATATAACCTACGCCCGAAGATTTTACCCGCATATCGCAAAAGGGGAAGGACAGTTTATGGCGGTTTTGCATAACAAAAAACCTAAAACCGAAACCGTAAAATACCCACCGAAACAACAAAAAGTCGACCAGATTGTTTTTGAATTTTTAGACGACTGTTTAACCGAATATAACAAAGAAAATGTAAAAATGTATAACGGCAATCCTGTATTTCTGACGCCCGATTTTGAGGTGAAGGACGGTGTTGCGTTTTGTGCCGGTATAACTGTGGGTGAAATACGCAAAAATTATATTTTACCTCACCACCAATTTTTTATGGGGTTGGGTAAATATTTTAAAAGAAAAATTCAACTTTCAGCCGATAGTGAAGAAATACAAAAATATCTTCACGGTGAAGAAATTGCAACCGATTTGCAGAACGGTTGGGCGGTTGTAACGGTTGACGGTTGCCCGTTAGGGGGAGCAAAAATAACAAACGGAAAAGCCAAAAACCACTACCCAAAGGGCTTGCGAAAATAATACTTTGT
>CAMFZK010000036.1 GCA_946006915.1 uncultured Clostridia bacterium | reverse complement strand
CCGGTTTTTAAAACCTGTGCCGAAATACGCTTGGCAAGATTTGTAAGGGTTTCTTCCCTTTTTTTGCGGTAATCGCCGATGTTAAGCGAAATTTTAAAATATCCGCCGCCGTTGCTTGCAGCAAGACTTGCAAGATACTGCAAAGAATCCAAAGTTTCGCCCCTGTGACCGATAATTGCACCGAAATCGTCACAAATAAGTTCAATTATTGCGGAATTCTCTTTTTGTGCTACTTTAAATTCCACATTACCGCAACCGAGTTTCGCTAAAATCGGTTTCAAATATTCAATAGCACTTGCGGCGGGTGAATTTTTATCTATCTCGCTTTCGCTCACCATAGGTACTGTTTCTTTTGCAGGTGCGCTTTTTTCTTTAACTTCTGCCGGTTTTTCGGCTGTTTCTTTTACCCTTGTTTTGGGCGGGTTTTTCTTTTTGGGTTTCGCCTTTGGTTCGGGAAGTTCCACAAACGCTTTTACTTCGGCTTTAGCACCGCCGAAAAGTCCCAAAACTTTTTTCTTTGGCATTGAAATTATTTCAAACTGAACGTCATCTTCTTCTGATGCGTTTAAATTTAATATTGCATTTTCTTTGGCTTCGTCAATGGTAGAGCCCAATCCTATTGCTTCTTTAATCAAAGCGTTTTCCTCCTTTTAATCCTCTGTTTTAGGGGTTAATTTCTCAATCTGCCCCGCTTCAAAATCACATTGTTTTGTAAGTTCTTTACTGCGTTCTTTGGACAAAAGTTTGTGCGGACCGTAATATTTTTGTATTGCCACTTGAATAAGTCCGCCAAGCAGTGATGAACAAGCCCAATAGAAAGTAACACCGCCCGGCAAACTAAAACCGATAAAAAGTGAAAACAACGGCATTGTAAGCATCATACCTGCCATACTCGGAGCGTCGGGATTGTTTTTCTTTTGCATTCTCATAGAAAGCAAACTTGAAAGAATTTGTGAGGCAAACGCCAAAATCGGCATAATCCAAATTTTTTGAAAATCGCCGAATATGTTAAACGAAAAATGGGGTGTTTCGGTTAAGTTTATGCCGAACAAATCAAAATTGATGCTTTTGCTCGCCTCTAAAATTTCGGGTGAAGAAATTTTACCCGAAAGCACCGCGCCTATTACTTGAAGTTCGCTTCTGCCTTGAACGATTTTAACGCCGGTGTCCTGCAACGCCGTAGTTGCGGTTTCAATAACGCCTTTATCAACACCCATTAAATAAGTAATAGGAGACACAATAAGCCAGTAAATGCTTAACATAATAACCAAGCGGAAAAGCATAGGTAGACAGCCGCCCGCACCTAACATAGAAATATTTTCATCTTGATACAACTGTTGCATTGCGGTGTTATATTTTTGCTTATCGTCGCCGTATTTTTTCTTTAATTCGTCAAGTTTTGGCTTAATACGGGTTTGTTGTACCGTTGATTTTTGGCTTTTAATTGTAAGCGGAATAAACGCCAGATTTATAAGTAAAGTAAAAACAAAAACGGAAATTGCAAAATTGCCGTTAAAACAACTTGCAATAAAACGTAATATCCAACCCAGCGGAACGTTGATAATATTAAATAATGCTTGCATTTATACTCTCATCCATTCAATAATATGGTTATTTTTTAACTTTATTTTTAGGCGGAACAGGGTCGTAACCGCCCTTGCAAAAAGGATTGCACCTTAAAATTCTTAAAATTGCCAAAGCGGTGCCTTTGAACGCACCGTGAATGTTTATTGCCTCTATAGCGTATTGCGAACAAGACGGCGTAAAACGGCAACAGGCAATTTTACGCGGTGAAATACATACCTGATAAAATCTTATAAGTTTAATCAGTAATTTTTTCATAATTTTCTTCTTTTAAAGCACCGGCACCAAGTAGTAGTTTGTGTAGGTGTTCTGCCACGACTGTGCTTTTAACATTAAGTATGCGAGTTCTCGCAACAATTACAAAATCAAGTCCTTCCCGAATTTCGGGCAGAACCGAACAGAAAGCCGCCGTTATAACACGCTTTGCACGGTTGCGTAAAACGGCCTTGCCGATTTTTTTGCCTGCGGTAATTCCAAGCCGTACATTGTGAGTTCTGTTTTTTGTTACATACACAACAATATAAGGGGAAACATAGGATTTACCCCTATTGTAAGCACGGCGAAAATCACGGTTTTCCTTCAATTTAAGTAAATTCATATTAAAAGGAAAAGCCACATGGAGTGGCTTTTAGTAAGATAATTTCTTTCTTCCTTTTGCTCTGCGACGTGCAAGAACCTTGCGGCCGTTAGCAGTTGCCATTCTCTTTAAGAAACCGTGCTCTTTCTTACGGTGAAGTTTTTTAGGTTGATATGTTCTCTTCAACTTGAACCCTCCTTAATATCAGATTGGCGGTTACATAGCGGTAATACCCCTTATACATAACCTTACGATTTTAGATTATACCTTAAAACACCCTATAATGTCAAGAAAAATTTTACTCAACTTTATAAAGCATACACGGTCTTCCGCCCGTTTCGTAGTTCATTTCGCCTATTACCCTGCCCGATTCGGAAAGGTAGTTCATATATCTTCTGACAGTTACTCCCGTAAGCCCTATTTCGCCTGCAATTTGGTCGCCTGTAAACCAAACACCCGAATTCCCCCTCAAATAGTCCATAATGCACTGCATTGTTTTTTCCTGTATACCTTTGGGTAAAAGGTCTTGGGTGTTTTTGCGGGAATTTACTATAATACTGTCAATATTCGACTGATTGAGTTTTTCAATATCCTTTAAAGCATTTATTTTAGCAATATATTTTTCCAGCGCCATTTGAAAGCGGTCAAAGGTAAAGGGTTTCACAAGGTAATCCACAACTCCCAAATGAAGTGCCTCTTCTAACGAGTCGATATCGTTTGCGGCGGTTACCATAATAACATCTACGGTGATTTGGCGGTTTCTTATTTCCCTTAATGTTTCAAATCCGTTCATTTTGGGCATATAAACGTCAAGAATTATAAGGTCAATATCGTTTTTTTCAAGGAAACTTAATGCACTCATACCGTCGCCGCATTTGCCTACAAGCGTAAAATTTTTGTTTCTTTTAATGTACTGCTCGTTTATCATTGCAACCATCGGGTCATCTTCTACAATTAAAACCTTATACATTTTACCTCTCCTTAATAAAACTTACCGAAAACGAAGTTCCGACGCCCTCTTGCGATTCTACCGAAATTTTACCGCCGAAATTTTCAACCATTGTCTTAACCTGATAAAGTCCCGTACCTCTTCCCTCTCCCTTTGTGGAAAAGCCGTTTTTAAAAATCAAGTCAATATTTTGGGGTGAAATTCCGCTTCCCGTATCATCCACCGTTATTAGCACCGCACCGGGTTTAGAATAAATACCGAACAGCAATTCTTTTTGGGCATTAAAGTCGGTATTTTGGTTCATTGAATCAAAGGCATTGTCAAGCAGATTGCCGATAACGGTTATAAGCATTTCGGAAGGCAGATTCATATCTGCCGAGTTGTAACAACAACCCTCACGCAGAACAAAATTTACATTAAGTTCGGAAGCCCTTGCAATTTTTCCTATCAAAAGTGCCGCCACCGACGGCTCGCTTACGGCATTCATAACCTTGCTTATGTTTTCCCTTTGCACCATTGTAATGTTTTGAATATACGAACACGCTTCCGTGTACATTTCCATTTGAATAAGTCCCAAAATTACGTGAAGTTTGTTAGTAAAATCGTGATTATTGGCACGCATAGAGTCCACAAGATACCGTGTTCCCGATAAATCTTCCATAAGTTTGGTATATTCCGCCCTGTTATGCAAGACCAAAATAATTCCCACCGTATTTCCGTCTTCCTTAATCGGAACTCGGTCTAAAATAACGTCTTCGTTGGTAAGGCGGATATTAAGTTCCTTTTTTTCGCTTTTCACACTGCGGGAAATTTTTTCGTCCCCGAAAATTTCAATATTTTTTCCCACAAGTTCGGTTTGTTTTAGGTTGGACAACATTCTTGACGCCGATTCGTTTATAAACTGTATATCGCCGTTTATGTCGGTTGCTATAATACCCTCTTCCAAAGTTTCAAGGATATTATCCCGCATTTTATACATTACCGTAAATACATCGGGTTCGTAACCCATTAAACTTTTTTTAACCGTTTTGGAAAGTTTAACGGCAACGGTAAGTTCAATTAAAACCGCCGCAACAGTAATGACCAAAAAGATTAAAAGCATTTGGGTGATTTCGGTTTTAATATTTTTCATAAGCATAATCGCCATAACTACGCCGATATATTCACCGTCCTCGTTATAAACAGCGGCATAAGCACGGCGTTGACTGCCCGAAGGTCCTTGCTCGTTTACGGCATAGTAACTGCGGTTTTTGTCCGAAAAATCGGGCAAGTTTCCGGTATACTGCGTACCTATAAGTTCACGGTTAGAGTGATAAATACGGGTGTTTTGCTTATCCACAACCGAAATAACGTCAATATCATCCAAAGTACCTTTAAGTGTATCAAGATAATGTGATACCGTTTCTTTATTTTCCAAAACCTTACCCGTAAGTATAGGGGAACGTGCAATCGACTCTGCCACATTCTTAAGATTTTGGTCACGCTTTTCGGTTTCAAAATGAAGGTTTATAAAAGTTCCCGAAGCACCCAAAATAAACGCTAGAGATATAATTAAAATAAGTTGTACCCTGAAAAAAGTATGTTGCACACCTTTAAGTGAAACCCGTTTATTATCGCTTTTTTTATATTTCTTTTTCATAAAATCATCGTCCGTTTTTGATTTTAATTTTTTGGCAATTATACCACAAAATGCGTAAAATTGCAATTTTTAACCTTTTTAAAGGACTTTTGAAAGTAAAATAAACAAAACAAACCGTGGATTTATGTTTGTATTTTTCAAAATATTTTCTTTCTCCGTTTTTCGTGATAATATATATGCGAAATTTAAAAACGCAAAGGAGAAAAAATTTTATGGGTTCAATTTTAGAAACGGTAATGCTTTTATGTTTTGGCTTTTCATGGCCGCTTAATGTTATTAAGGCACACAAGTCAAGAACGGCAAAAGGGACAAGTTTACCATTTATACTTCTTATAATTACAGGTTATGTAGCCGGTATTTGTGCAAAGGTTCTTACGGGACAAATCAGTTATGTGCTTATTGCTTACATTTTAAATTTGGCAATAGTATTGCTTAACTTATTGGTTTATTTCCGCAACATATCGTTAGACAGAAAGCGTTTAGAAGAAAACGGAGGTTTAGTGAAATGATTAGTTTGGAAACAGAAAGATACAATAAATTAAATGCATTAGCCGAGACAGACGGTATTGTAATTTTCGGTTGTAAGGAAGATAAAAATATACCCGCAGGCGAACTTTGCAGGGCATTTTCACTTGATGCCAACCTTTATAACCGCAGTTTTGATGAACTTTCCGTGAAAGATGCGGTGGAAGTTTATGAACAAACCGTAGCACCTTTAAACCCCGAAACCCTACTTATTCATTTGGGTGAGGCAGATATTGAATTTTTCACCCAAAACCCCGCCGAATTTGATAACAAATACCGTGAACTTATAAATACGGTAAGAAAGCATAACAAAAAGTGCAGAATTTCGATTATTTCACTTCGCAATTATAATAACGACCGAAACATTACCGAAATGAACAGGCATTTAAAATATCTTGCCGATTCGGAAAAATGCGAATACGGCGATATTGCAAGTAAAAGGGTTTGGAACCCAAAAGCCGAAATGGAAGCCGTTTCTTTTATATATTCCATTGGCTTTGTAAGCCCATTAAAAAACAAACGTCCTTTATACGACCTTGTAAAAATATTATTTTGCTATGAGGCATAAAAATTGATGCTAATATAAACCGACAGCGTAAAAGCGGAAATGCTTTTACGCTGTTTTCTTTGTTATCAACCGCCGAGGTATGCTTTTTTAACATCTTCGCTTGACGAAAGTTCTGTGCCTGTACCAGAAAGCACAATACTTCCGGTTTCCAAAACATAGGCACGGTCAGAAATTGCAAGTGATTTACCCGCATTTTGTTCAACCAACAAAATGGTTGTGCCGTCCTTGTTAATGTCCTTTATTATTTCAAACACTTGGTCAACAAGTATGGGTGACAAACCCATAGAGGGTTCGTCAAGCATTAAAAGTTTTGGGTGGGACATTAGCGCACGTCCCATAGCAAGCATTTGCTGTTCACCGCCCGAAAGCGTACCCGCAATTTGGTTTTTACGTTCTGCAAGACGGGGAAAACGGGTATAAATCTTTTCAATATCCTCCTTAAAAGAGGCATTATTCTTAATTGAATATGCACCCATAACAAGGTTTTCGTAAACCGTAAGTTCTTGGAAAATACGTCTGCCTTCCGGCACTTGGGACATACCCAAATGAACAATTTTATGGCAGGGCATTTTTGTAATATCGTGTCCGTCATAAATAACCGTTCCGCCTGCCGACGGGATAAGACCGATTACACTTTGCATAGTGGTGGTTTTGCCCGCACCGTTAGCACCTATAAGGGTAACAATTTCCCCTTCGTTTACTTCAAAACTAACCCCTTTAAGCGCACGGATAACGCCGTAATTAACCGATAAATCTTTAACTTCTAAAAGTGCCATAGCGTCATCCTCCTATATATGCTTTAATAACTTCGGGGTCATTTAAGGCAACATCGGGTGTGCCCTGTGCCAAAACATTACCGAAATTAAGTACCGTAATTTCGTCGCAAAGGCCCGAAACAAACTTCATATCGTGTTCGATTAAAAGAATTGTAACATCAAATTCGTCACGGATACGGCGTACAATACGCATTAAATCTTCGGTTTCGTGGGGGTTCATACCCGCTGCGGGTTCGTCAAGGCAAAGCAGTTTTGGGTTGGTTGCAAGCGCTCTTGCAATTTCAAGTTTACGCTGTTTACCGTAAGGCAGGTTGCAGGAAATGTTGTTGCGTTCTTCATAAAGTCCCACAACATTCAAAATTTCCTTTGCACGTTCCCGCATTGCTTTTTCTGCCTTAAAGTGTTTAGGCAAACGGAAAATACTTGAAAATATTCCGCACTTAAATTCCGGGTTGTTATGTAAACCGACCATTACGTTGCGGATTACCGTCATATTATTAAACAGACGAATATTTTGGAAAGTTCTTGCAATACCTTTATGGTTTATGGTTTCTTGCGCCTTGCCGGTTAAATCTTCCCCCGCAAGCCAGAATTTACCTGTGGTGGGTTTGTAAACCCCCGTTATCATATTAAAAACGGTTGTTTTTCCCGCACCGTTAGGTCCTACAAGACCGTAAAGTTGACCTTTTTTAATTTCAAGGTTAAGTCCCTCAACCGCTTTAAGACCGCCGAAGGATATGCCCAAATTTTCGGTTTTTAAAACTGTTAGAGACATTATTTATCCTCCTTTTTTGCGGAATCGGGTTTATAGGGCGAAGAAACCTGCAAATCTACCGAAAGCACTTCGTTCATTTCAATTTTAGTAGGCACACGGTCCCACTTTGCTTCATCGTCCTTAATATGTGAAGGATTATGTTTTGCACTTTTAAACGACAGCAACTTTTTAAGATTGTATTTTTCCCTAAATCCCTTAAGAGCAGGTGCGTTGTTGTAAATTACAAGCAAAATAAGTATAAGTGCGTAGAACAAATCCTGCAATACGGCAAGGTTACCGGTGAGGATTGTTTGCAACTTAACATCAAGGAAGGTAATAAGTGCCGCCGCAATAATAGAGCCGTTAATACTGCCCATACCGCCAAGCACAACCATAACCAAAATTTCAATAGAATAATTGTAACTGAATTTTGCACTTTGAACGGTATAGTTTGAGTAACTGTAAAGCACGCCGGCAATACCCGCAAAGAAGGAAGACACGGTAAAAACTATTAACTTATACTTTGTAACGTTTATACCAGTTGCTTTTGCCGCAATTTCGTTATCACGTATAGAGGTTATTGCCCTGCCGTGTTTGGAACGGATAAGATTTTGAATAACCGCAAGGCAACCCAAAACCAAAACAAAAGCGATAATAAATAAGTACTGTTTGTCAAAACGGGGTGTTTCAAGTCCCAAAGAACCGCCGAACGATTCATCGCTTGAGTTCATAAATACCGAACGAACGATTTCCCCAAAAGCAAGGGTTACGATAGCCAAATAGTCACCTCGAAGTCGTAAAGCGGGCAAACCGATTATTACGCCGAACAATGCGGCAACCAAACCGCCGATTATAAGGGATACAACCAAAGCGGGAAACTCGCCTAACGAGGGTTCTAATAGACAGGCAGTTTTACCTCCTAAATATGCGCCTATGCACATAAAACCGGCATGACCTAAAGACAGTTCGCCCAAAAAACCTACAACCATACTTAACGATACGGCAAGCATTATGGAAATTGCAATTTTTTCGAGGATATACATATCGGAACTTTTCAGTCCCCCCGAAAAAGACATAACGGCAAAAATAACGGTAAATACAGCAACCGCAATATAG
>CAMFZK010000035.1 GCA_946006915.1 uncultured Clostridia bacterium | reverse complement strand
GTTCACGATGAATCCGAAATTCGAGGTCACCGAAAAACCTATATCGGTGCTATGCCGGGTAAAATTATTACCGCAATTAAAAAGTCGGGAAGCGGTAATCCGCTGATTTTGCTTGACGAAGTGGATAAATTAGGCAAAGATTTTAAAGGCGACCCTTCCTCAGCTTTGCTTGAAGTGCTTGACCCCGAACAGAACAATACCTTTGTAGACCATTATATAGAAATTCCTTACGATTTAAGCAAAGCGGTATTTATTGCTACTGCAAACTCGCTTGACGGTATTCCCGCACCTTTGCTTGACCGTATGGAGGTAATTGAAATTTCAAGTTATACAAGGGAAGAAAAGTTCGGCATTGCCAAAAAACATCTTGTACCAAAGCAAATTTCCCGCCACGGACTTACAAAAGCGCAAATCAAGTTTTCGGACAGTGCAATTTATTCTTTAATAGATTTTTATACCCGTGAAGCGGGGGTAAGAAAACTAGAAAGAAGTATTGCATCTCTTTGCCGTAAATCCGCAAAACTTATTGCCGAAGGTGAAACCAAAAAGGTTACGCTCAAGGACAGCGACGTTCAGAAAATGCTTGGCAAACACAAATATAAACCCGAAGTAATTCTTCCCAATGACGAAGTTGGCATAATTAACGGACTTGCGTGGACGAGTGTCGGCGGTGAAATTATGCAGCTTGAAGTTTCGGTTATGGAGGGTACGGGAAAGGTTGAACTTACCGGCTCTTTGGGGGATGTTATGAAAGAATCTGCCAAAACCGCAATCAGTTATGTGCGTGCAAATGCAACCGCTTTCGGTATTGATTCTATGTTCTATAAAAATAAGGACATACATATTCACGCAACCGAAGCGGCAGTCCCTAAAGACGGTCCTTCTGCCGGTGTTACAATGGTAACCGCTATTGTTTCGGCACTTTGTAATTTGCCTGTTAAACGTGATATTGCTATGACCGGCGAAGTCACTTTAAGGGGCAGGGTATTACCCATTGGCGGTTTAAAAGAAAAATCTATGGCGGCGTACCGAGGCGGGGTTAAAACCGTATTTATCCCTAAAGACAATATTGCCGATTTGGACGAGGTTGATACCGCCGTTAAAGAAAATGTAAAATTTATTCCCGTTTCCAATGTTTCGGAAATTTTAAAATATGCTTTTGCCGTTTGTGAAGAAAGCCAAGATAAAACCGTTAATATTTATCCAGGTGTTTTAACTTCTTCGCAAAGTAGCAGGGTTAGCCAGTAAAGGAAAAAATTTATGAATTATAATAACGCACAGTTTGAAAAAGCGTTTGCAAAATTTGAACAGTTAGAGGAGTCTAATTTACCCGAAATTTGCTTCTGCGGCCGTTCTAACGTGGGTAAATCTTCGCTAATTAACAAGGTTTTAGGCAGAAAGTCTATTGCAAGAGTAAGTTCTAAACCCGGAAAAACAATCACGATAAATTTTTACCGTGTGGATAATATTCGCCTTGTTGACCTGCCGGGTTACGGTTACGCAAAGGTAAATTTTGCCGAAAAACAGCGTTGGAGCGAACTTATGGAGGGTTATTTTAAATCTAACCGTAACATAAAAATGGTTTTCCAACTGATTGATATGCGTCATCCCGCAACCGAATTTGACCTTTGGATGTTGGATTTTCTCTCGCAAATGAACTACCCTTATACCGTGGTTTTAACCAAATCGGATAAACTTAATAAAACCGAAACGGCAGAACGCCTTTCAAATATTCATAAGGAATTGGGCAAATTTGCGGAAAATACACAAATTATTCCGTTTTCCACCCAGAATAACGACGGGGTGGAAAAACTTCGTTCAATAATTGAAAGCAACCTTGATATTCTTTAAGTTATATCTAAAATGAGGAGTGGCATATAATGAAAAGACTAATCTCACTAATGGCGGCGGCGCTAATGTTATTGCCTATGGGAATATCTGCGGCAACAAATTTGGATATCCCAACAATTCAGTACGAAGGGAAAACATATTACAACCTAGGCGGTAAAGATGACTACTTTAAGTCAGCACGTTACGGCATTGAAAACCGTTTAACCGCTGTTTCTGTATTTATTGATTACGCAAAATTACCGGATTATAGGTCTAATAACATATGGTATTGTGATGTCAGAAATTTTAATTACCAAAAAGAACGCTTGTATTTCAGTTATAACGAATATTCGCCCAGCACCGTGTGTATGACCGGCTATTATCACGATTTTGAAAATGGCAGGGAGTATGGAGATATTGAAATTACCTATATCGACTCTGCGGATGAACTCGCCAAAGGGGACAAAATGGTCAATGCTCAGTTGAGTAAGATTTCGTCCTATTCCAAAGCGGACAAAATCAAATACATTGCGGAATATATCTGCAAAAATGTTGAAGCCGGAGGTAAGGAGATGCCGGGCGGCGGTTATGATGATATAAACGGTGTATACGATTTGATGACAGGAAACTTTACTAATGTTGTCTGTTCCTCTTACGCTTTTCTCTTTCAGCGGTTTATGGAACTCTCGGGGTACAAGAGTTATATTGCAACCGGAAGAAACCATGCCTGGAACGTGGTAGAGTTGGACGGAAAATGGTACGGTGTTGACTGCACATACGGCGACGAAGGAAGTTATATGAACAGTAGATATCTCTTAATGGGTATGGATAAATTACAAGGGTATACCTCTTCCAACGAAAACGTTTTTGCTCAATTAGAAAAAGAAAAGGGTTGCAAATTTTCTTCTACAGCATACGGTAGTGAGGCATCTTCCGGCAACACAGGAGATAATACTACATCTTCAAGCAAACCTGCCTCATCTACAAATAGTAGCAAGCCAACCGCATCTACCGGCACAAGTAAGCCGGCTACATCTACAAATAGTGACAAAACAAACCCTGCCACATCAAGTAATAACAAGGCAGAGGTAAGTCAAGATACTGTCACAACGGGTGAGAACGAGTCCGGCGATACACAAACCGAGAACGAAAATACTCTTTCGCAACCGGCGGCTGAAATTGTAGACATTACTAATAATGCCGATGTTACACTTAACATATTGGATAACATAGGACAAAACGGTGGAACACTGATTTTACAGGGCGAGTCATACAGTTGGAGTTTCAACGGTAATAAACTTACGGAATATGATGCTTCGGCTACTCTCAATACTGCTATCTACCTTGGAAATGAAGTTTCCGATCAAGATATTTCAACCCTTGAAAAAATCAATCAAGGTGAAAACTATTTTCCCTTTAGTTTCGAGCATCACGGAGCACTTCCCGGAGAAGCAGAAATTTGCATCAATGTTGATCAAAATTTTGCCGGTAAAAAAGTTGATATTTATTCGATAAATAATGACGGTGAGCCGGTGTTAGAGGGAACCGGAAAGGTTACGGCTGATGGGAAACTGACTTTTTCCACAAATCACTGCTCACTCTGGTTTATTAAAGAAACTGCATCAAAAGGGTTGTCATTAGGTATAATTTTACTTATAGTTGGGTTGTCGCTCGCCGTTTCTGCTGCCGTGGGTGTAGGTGTATATTTCTTTATCCGCAAGAAAAGAATGTAAATCTGTCTTTGTGATTTAAAAATTACTTGCTTTCTCGCCTTAATAATTGTTTTTAGTATTTTGTAATTCACATTCAACGAATTGTTGACAATTTTACGTTTCGGTGGTATAATAACAATAGTTAATAATGTAAAGGCAATGATGGAGAGAAGTAGTATTATTTCAGATGTTAAGAGAGTCGTTGACGGTGGAAATACGGCGGTCGGATAATATGAATAACACTCACGAGCTGCGAGCCGAACGGTAAACCTATTAGGTAAGACGTAATTGATGCGTTAAATCAAAACAACTGTCAGGTTGAAAAGTGACCTTTTTTAAGGTAATTTAGGTGGCACCGCGGGTAATGCGTCTATTCGTCCTAATATTTTGGGACTAATAGGCGCTATTTTTATTTACGGAGTGATTTTTTTGAAACACATTGATATTTATGAAATCTTTGAAAACAAAGAACTAATCGGAACTGATGTAACCGTTTGCGGTTGGGTTAGAACTTCAAGGGATTCCAAGAATATGGCTTTTATCGAACTTAATGACGGTACTGCCTTAAAACATCTTCAAATTGTTATTGATAAATCCGTTATGTCGGATATTTCGGAATATATGAAGTTGGGTACTTCGCTTAAGGTGGAGGGAACACTTGTAAATTCCGCCGTTGCCGCCGATTCGGTTGAAATTAACGCCAAGTCAATTACGGTTTTGGGTGAATGTCCGCCCGAATATCCGCTCCAAAAGAAACGTCACACACTTGAATATTTGCGTACAATTCCGCATTTGCGTGTTAGAACCAATACCTTTAATGCGGTTTTACGTGTACGTTCGGTGGTTTCCGCTTGTATTCACGAATTTTTCCAAGCAAGGCACTTTACCTATATCCACACTCCGCTTATCACCGCAAGCGACTGTGAGGGTGCGGGTGAGATGTTTAAGGTTACAACAATCGGCTACTCTAACCAATATAAAACCGAAGAAGAATATAATGCGGCGGATTTCTTCGGCAAACGTGCCGCTTTAAGCGTTTCCGGTCAGTTAGAGGGCGAAGTTGCCGCAATGGCGCTTGGCAAGATTTATACTTTCGGTCCTTCTTTCCGTGCGGAAAAGAGCAATACACCCCGCCACGTTGCGGAATTTTGGCACGTTGAACCCGAAGTTGCATTTGCCGAATTGCCCGATATTATAGAAATTGCCGAGGCACTTATAAAGCACATTATAAACACAGTGCTTGAAAAATGCCCCGAAGAACTTAAATTCTTTGACCGACTTTTTGAAAAAGGTCTTATTGAAAAACTAAATAATGTTGTAAGTCACGATTTTGCGGTTATGACATATACCGAAGCGATTGATATTCTTAAAAAGTCGGGTAAAGAGTTCCAATATCCTGTGGAATGGGGTTGCGATTTGCAAACCGAACACGAAAGATACATTTCCGAGGAAATTTGCAAACGTCCCGTATTCCTTACAAATTACCCCAAAGAAATTAAGTCTTTTTATATGAAGCAAAATGATGACGGTAAAACCGTTGCCGCAACCGACCTTTTAGTTCCCGGTGTAGGTGAAATTATCGGTTGCAGTGAACGTGAAGCCGACCTCAATAAATTATTGGACGCAATGCAAAAGCGCGGTATGAATTTAGACGATTACGAACATTATATTGCACTTCGCCGTTTCGGTTCGGTTCCGCACAGCGGTTTCGGTCTCGGTCTTGAACGTATAATTATGTACGTAACCGGCGTTCAAAATATACGTGATGTAATCCTTTATCCCAGAACCGTGGGAAATATTTCTTAAAGAGTGTTTTATATGGAAAAATATGTTTCAAAATTAAACGAATTTGACACACAAAACGCAATTTCGCTTGTAAAAGAAAAATTTGCAAGCAAACTTTGCGAAAATCTTAACCTTTCCCGTGTTTCCGCGCCGCTTTTTGTAAAGCAGGGAAGCGGTATTAACGACGATTTAAACGGTGTTGAACGTCCCGTTTCGTTCGATATTTTGGAAACCGGTGAAATTGCCGAAGTTGTTCACAGTCTTGCAAAGTGGAAACGTATGGCACTTTTAAAATACGGTTTTCCGATGCACGCAGGACTTTATACCGATATGAACGCTATTCGCCGTGATGAAGTTTGTGATAATCTTCATTCTATTTATGTTGACCAATGGGATTGGGAAAAGATTATTACTGCAGGTGACAGAACAGAGGATTACCTAAAACAAACCGTAAAAAGCATTTATTCGGCAGTTTTGGATACTGCAAAGGAAATTGAAAAGGCATACCCCGTGCTGGATTGTTATTTACCACAAAATATTTCTTTTGTTTCCACCTATGAATTAGAGGAAAAATACCCCGATTTAACCCCTAAACAACGTGAATATGAAGCCGCAAAACAATACGGTGCGGTATTTATTATGAAAATCGGCGGACGCCTTAAAAACGGCGAAAAGCACGACGGCAGAGCGCCCGATTATGATGACTGGAACTTAAACGGTGACATTGTGCTTTATAACCGTGTACTTGATATTCCTTTTGAAATATCTTCAATGGGTATCAGGGTTGACAGGGACTCTCTTTTAAGCCAATTAAAAGCCGAAAACAAAGAAGAACGCACAAAGTACGAATTTCATAAAATGTTAATTTCGGGTGCATTACCCCTTACAATCGGCGGGGGAATAGGTCAGTCACGTCTTTCTATGTTCCTTTTACATAAAGCACATATAGGGGAAGTACAGGTATCTATTTGGCCCGAAAAAGAAGTTTTAAAATGTAAAGCTCACGGAATCAATTTATTATAAGGAAGATTATAATGAAAAAACTATTATATACAATATCTTTTGTTGTTTATGATTTTCTGGTTGCCGCTCTTTCGTTAATACTATCGTTTTACCTTTGCGGATACAGTGTAAAGTACGAATGGCTGAATCCCTTTACGTATAGTTTTCTTATTTGGCCATTCTTTACGGTTTTTGCTTTATATCTTGTTAAGGTTTATAACATTTTGTGGCGCTTTTCGGGAATTAACGAAGTATGCCGTATACTTTTCGGCGTTTTTGCTTCGTTTGTTGTTACGGCAGTTTCACAAAAGGCATTTTTTTCGGAACTGGATATGGATTTTTCGGTGCATGTCTTAACCTATTTCTTCACGGTATCGCTAATTAGTATGCAACGGTTAATAACCAAATATTTAGTAATCCGTATAAAACTATTTAAAAATAAAGAGGATACTGACACACAAAATGTTTTAATTATCGGTGCAGGTGCAGCCGCACAGTTGATAATTACCGACTTTTCATATAATAACAAATACAAAGTGAAATGTGTTATAGACGATAATAAAGAAAAGCATAATCAATACATAAACGGCGCTCGAATTATCGGCGGCAGGGAAGAAATCTTAAATGCTGTCGAAAAATATCAAATAGATACTATTATTTTTGCAATTCCAAGTTGTGACAATAATAATAAAACCCAAATTCTTAATATTTGCCAGCAAACAAACTGTGACTTAAAAATGATTCCGCCTTTGTATGAATTAAACGATGTTAACCAAATTACTTCTTCGATACGCAAGGTTGAAATTGAGGATTTATTAGGTCGTGCGCCGATAAAAGTTAATGATGACAAAGTGTTTAGTTATGTTACCGATAAAACCATTTTGGTAACAGGAGGCGGCGGTACAATAGGTAGTGAACTCTGCCGTCAAATCGCTTTTCATAAGCCAAAACAACTGATTATTTTTGACGTTTACGAAAACAACGCCTACGAAATACAAAACGAATTAAAATATAAATATCCCAATTTAAACCTTGCAACCCTTATCGGCTCGGTTAGGGACACAAAACGGCTTGATTATATTTTTAAAACCTATAAACCCGATATCGTCTACCATGCTGCGGCACACAAACACGTACCGCTTATGGAGGAAAGCCCCAACGAAACCATTAAGAACAATGTTTTGGGTACATATAAAACCGCCCAAATGTCGGATAAATACGGTGCTTCCAAGTTTGTTTTAATCTCTACCGATAAAGCGGTTAACCCAACCAACATTATGGGTGCCAGTAAACGAATTTGCGAAATGATAGTTCAAACCTTCAACAACCGTTCGGATACCGAATTTGTTGCCGTTCGTTTCGGTAATGTTTTGGGCAGTAACGGAAGTGTTATACCGTTGTTTAAAAAGCAAATCGAACGCGGAGGTCCCGTTACGGTTACCGACCCTAATATTATAAGATATTTTATGACAATTCCCGAAGCGGTTTCGCTTGTTATTCAAGCAGGTGCAAACGCAAAGGGAGGGGAGATATTTGTTCTTGATATGGGACAGCCCGTTAAAATCGTAACCCTTGCCGAAAATCTTATTAAACTTTCCGGATTTACACCTTATAAGGATATTCAAATTGAATTTACGGGACTTCGCCCCGGCGAAAAACTGTATGAAGAACTTTTAATGTCGGAAGAGGGACTTACCGACACCGAAAACAGTTTAATACATATCGGCAAACCTATAGATATTGACGAAGAATTTTTGTTGGAAACAATAGAAGAAATGCGTAATACTATGTACGATGAGTCGGCTAATATACGTGAATTGGTTAAAAAAATTGTTCCTACATATCAGTATTCGCCCGAAATCAATAAACAAACTGCAAATAAAATTTAATTTGTTAAAAAAAGTATTGCAATTTTAAACAATTTATGTTATTATAAATTGTACGTGAGTAAATGATAGGAGGTGTCATCATGCCGAACATTAAATCTGCTAAAAAACGTGTGCTTGTTAGCAAAGCAAATTACGAAAAGAACAAAGCGTATCGTTCTGCTTTAAGAACCGCTGTTAAGAAGGCTGACGCTGCTATTGATGCTAAGTCTGAAGATATGGCTGCTGTTGTTACAGCCGCTTGTAAGAAAATCGACCAGGCAACTACAAAAGGTATCATTCACAAGAATAATGCAGCAAGAAAGAAATCTGCATTGGTTACTCGTTTTAATAAAGCAAACGCTTAATGTTAAAAGTATTAAACGCCGCAATCTGCGGCGTTTTTTATTGTATATTAAATTTACTCTTGTAGGACATGCGTCCTCGAATGTCAGTTTCATTTTTTCATAACCTCAAGGAATATTCGTTTTGCACTTAGAGTGAAAGGAAGCAACTCGTAAAAAATTATTACGAACTATACTAAATGAATATTTTGTATAATTACTGTCTCTTATA
>CAMFZK010000034.1 GCA_946006915.1 uncultured Clostridia bacterium | reverse complement strand
TTGTTTATTAGCCGTAACCACCGCCGTATCAGTCCCAAAACGGTGCAGCATATTGTAAAAACATATCTTGAAAAGGCGGGACTCGGCGGTCAGGGTTTTTCCACCCACAAGCTGCGTCACACCGCAGCAACCCTTATGTACCAGCACGGTCAGGTAGACATTCGTGTTTTAAAAGACATTTTGGGTCATTCCAATTTAGGAACAACCCAAATTTACACCCACGTTTCGGACTCGCAGATTAAAAACGCAATAGACTCTAACCCATTAAGTAAGGTACAAAATAAAAAGAAGTGACAAAAGCGGAGTTATCTTTTAGGTAACTCCGTTTCTGTTAGTTGTGTGTATAATTATTTGATAAAAGTAAATATTCGGTATTATGAAATAACATCTTTAAACTCGGATTTCAAAATATCCTTAATTACACCTTTGTCTATAACAAATTCGGGAGTTCCCATTGAACCCGGGGCTACTTCGTATTTGTCAAAAATAATTACTAAGTCACCATTATCATTCCAGTAAAAATTGTGGTTTTCCGTTAACGATACATAATCCTTTCCGATAATGCTGTCGTCCAACCAATAGATAATGTTGCTGTCGTTTTCCATCTGTACTTTCATTTGTCTTTTGATTTCCCCTACCAACACATCGTAAAAACTATTATCCTTTGCCAAATCGCCGAGTTTCACAATTTTATTGGTTTTCTTATAAATGTGGTAAAACTTGTAGTATGTGTTACTGCTGCCCGCCGCTTCATGAACTCTTATTTTAAGTGTGAACCAGTTATCGGTGTTTGTGACGGTCTCATAATCAAGATAAATCGAGCCGTGCCCTTCATCGCCGACCAGTTCAAGTTCTTTGTAAAATTCCCCAACAAGAGTTTCGGTTAATTGGGTTATATCCTGATTTATCTTTTCTGCCGCATCGTTATTATCCTCTATTTTCGGAACATCAATATCCATTTCGTGTTTGTCATCGGAATAAAAATAATTACGAATGGTTACTACCCTGACAATATTGCCGATTACGGGGATTTGCTCCAATTCCTGTGCGTATGTTACACTCACATTAGGCAATAGGAAAAGTATTATAAAAACAAAGCAAGCCGCCGAAGCCGCAATACGGGGTAATATACGAATTTGTTTTACATTAGGTTTCTTTTCAGGCAGGTCAGCAAGGGTTTCTTCTATACGGAGTTTAACAGAATCCGGAATCTCGCTCCGTTCTTCTGCTGCTTTGTTTTTTATATATTTATCAAAATCATTCATCCGTTAAAATCCTCCTTAAAAAATTCTCGCAACATCTTTCTGGCACGGGAAAGCTGCTTTTTTACCGCAACAGTATTGGTGTTTGTAATTTGTGCGATTTTTGATACCGAAAGATTTTCATAGTAAAACAGTACAACAACCGTTCGGTACGGTTGCTTTAACCTTTCCACCGCATCCCGAACAGCAAGTTTTACTGTTATATCCTCCCCGTTACTGTCGCAGGTGTTGTAAAGTGTTGTTTCCGTGGGTATTATTTTTGAATTTTTGCGTATCATTTCAACTGCAGTGTTATGAACAATACGCAAAATCCACGGCTTAAAAGAGTTTTCATTTTTTAATGTACCCAAATTTTTATAAGCACGGTATATGGATTCGCTGATTATTTCTCCGGCATCGGAATCACTTCTGACTATAGAAAAAGCCAATGAATACATTGCTTTTTCACAAAGCCGTATATTTTCACAAAATGCGTCTTTGTCGGTCAAAATCATCCCTCCCCGATTAGCGAAGCCGTCTGTCTTACAATCCACTCGCCCCACTCTTTGTAATATTTAGCATAGAGATGGGTACTATCTTCAGATTTATCGGCAGATAATCCGCCCGCCTCATCATCAAATAAAATATTAGCGTCAAGATAAAATTTGCTTTTACCGTCAGCAAGTTTTGACAATTCTGCGTTTAATCCGTTAATAGCAGTATTATTTACCACCTTATCACTATCCGAACGGCTTTTTGAAACGTGCAGATTTGCCTGAATAAAAATAACAGCATTAGGTTGTTTGTCTTTTATAAACCCAATCAATTCACTGTATTTTTCGGCGGTGGTACTGAATTTGTATCCCACTTCATTGACGCCGAGCATTATATATATTTTACCATACTTTTTGCCGTTCAGCAACTCAGTCAAAGTCACCTTGCCGACATTTGGAACAGAAACGGGCTTTTTATGAATATTATAAACGCTCATTCCTACCGTACAAAAATAATCTGCGCCGTCGATACCTCCGTACTCCATAAGTCCTACTGTCCTTGAATCGCCGATAAATAAAGAATCACCCATATAAGTATTGGTATTCGGCTTCGATGTGATATTCTCTTCTATAGATGTACTTACTTCAGAACTGTCCTCTGTTTCCGTAGAACTTATATCTTCCGAAGCGTCTTTAGAATCCGTTATAATATTGCTTTGTGTTGCAGAACTGCTTTCGGTTTTTGTGCCGGGGCTGTCAGAGCGGATTTTCCAAAACAACATAAACAGTATAACGGCAACAATTAAAATGCCTAAGGACAAAAGCGTAACTAAATTTGACTTTTTCATTATTCTTTACCTCTTAAAATCTAAAATATAAAAACGGATCGTCAAAACCGCGGTACATACAATAAACGCTTGCACCGAATATTACTGCAAGAAGTAATCCTATAACAACACGGCTTTTAATTCGTTTCAAAATACGGAACGGTAATTTTGTCGAGAAGAGTATACCTGCAATAAAAAACGGATAATATAAATTTAAGTATTTTATGTAGTCATACCGAAATATCGACCATACGCCCTGCCCGAAAAACGGAAACAGCCGAGTGAAAAATACCCAGAGTTGCCCAATATCGTCGATTGCGAATATTGCCCAAGTAACCGGAATCAGTATAAGCATATAAAGGTGAGCAATTACAGGCATTTTATTAAGGTATTTTCCTATAAAGAATTTTTCGAGTATTATAATAAGAAACAGAACCGTACCCCACAAAACAAAATTATATCCTGCACCGTGCCATAATCCCGTAAGCAACCATACGATAAGCAGATTTGTGACAGTAGCAATTTTGCCGTTGCGATTTCCGCCAAGCGGGATATATACATACTCTCTAAACCAACTCCCCAGTGTTATATGCCACCGCCGCCAAAATTCGGTCATAGTCAGACTTATGTAGGGATGGTCGAAATTTTTCGGCAGTTTAAATCCAAGCATTTTCCCAAGTCCGATTGCCATTAAAGAATAACCGAAAAAATCGAAATATATTTGAAAAGAAAATGCTGTTATCGCCATCCAGGCAAGCGGTGTAGATATGCTTTCAAACCCGATTGCGCAAGTTTGTGACCACAGTTTTCCGATAGGATTAGCAAGTAATACTTTTAATCCCAAGCCGAAAATAAACACCCCCATACCTTTAAGTACAGATAATACTTTGATTTTCCGTTTATACAGTTCTTTTTCTACCTGACCGTAAGTGACAATAGGACCTGCTATAAGTTGCTCAAACATTGAAATATATACAGCGTATCTAAACAAATTTTTTTCTGCTTTTGCATTTCCTCTGTAAACATCAACAATGTATGAAATTCCTTGAAAGGTGTAAAAAGAAATGCCGATAGGCAATACAACATCTGCCGTAAAATTAAAGCTCGGATTTAATCTGCCCATTTCATTTATTACAAAACCGGAATACTTAAATACGGCAAAATTGATTAAATGAAAAACTATACCTGCGGTTAATAATAACTTCTTATGTGCAGGGATTTTTTCAATTCCTATACCGATTGTAAAATCCGCAAGAATGCTTAATATAAACAATACAAAATGTTCGGGGTTACGGACGGTGCCTGCAAGGTAAAAACATAAACTGCCGATAAGCAATACAAAATTCTTTATTTTATCGGGTACGATATAGTAGCAACCGAAAAACACTGGCATAAAAATGAATATGAATTTTAAACTGCTGAATACCAAAACCACACCCCCGTTTTGCTCTTTTGTAATATAGACGCACGGACAATTCAAAAGGTGACACAATAATGAAAAATTCCCATTTAGATTTAACTTTACGCTTTTGATTAGAAACAAATTAAGCGGTGCAGAGAATTTCCTCTGCACCGCTTTTAAAATTATTCGGTTACGGTAAACTCGAATTTGCCGTCTTTATATCTGCACAGAACCTTATCCCCGTTTTTAACCGATTTATCAAGCAGTTTTTCGCTTAATTCATCTTCAATTCTGTTTTGAATTTCACGTCTTAAGGGTCTTGCGCCGTAAACCTCGTCAAAGCCGATTTCCGCCAAAGCCGATTTAACCGACGGGTCAAAACTTAAAGTAATGTTAAGATTTTCTGTCCGTTTACTTAAATTATTAAGCATTTTTTCGGCAATTTCGGTGATTTCGGTTTTATCCAACTTATTAAATACAATAATATCGTCAACACGGTTTAAAAATTCGGGACGGAAAGTATTTTTAAGTTCACCCATAACAAGTTCTTTTACGTCCTTATCGGTATCCTGCGATTCGCCGAAACCGAAACTTATTTTCTTTTCGGTAATCATACGTGCGCCAACGTTAGAGGTCATAATAATTACCGTGTTTTTAAAGTCAACCTTTCTGCCCTGGGAATCGGTTAAAATACCGTCTTCAAGAATTTGTAAAAGCATATTAAATACATCGGGATGTGCTTTTTCAATTTCATCAAAAAGCACTACCGAATAGGGGTTTCTTCTTACCTTTTCAGTAAGTTGTCCCCCCTCCTCAAAACCGACATATCCTGGAGGCGAACCGACAAGGCGAGATACCGTATGCTTTTCCATATATTCAGACATATCAAGCCGTATCATCATATTTTCGCTGCCGAACATAGCGGCGGCAAGTGCTTTGCATAGTTCGGTTTTACCTACACCCGTAGGACCTAAAAAGATGAACGAACCTATCGGGCGTTTAGGGTCCTTAAGCCCCACTCTGCCACGTCGAATGGCTTTTGCAACGGCAGTTACCGCTTCGTGCTGACCCACAATTCTGTTGTGCAGTTCATCTTCAAGTTTTAAAAGCCGTTCGCTTTCTTCTTCGGTCAACTGAACAACCGGAACACCCGTCCAACTTGATACTATTTCGGCGATATTTTCTCCTGTAACTTCACCCGTTGTATGGGAATTTTGGTTATTCCAATTTTCCTTTTCTTTGTTGTACTGCTCTTTAAGTTGGTTTTCGGTATCACGCAAAGTTGCCGCACGTTCAAATTCCTGCGAACCGATTGCTTCGTCCTTTTCGGATTCGGTTTTTTTAATCCTTTCTTCCAATTCTTTTAAAGAATCGGGTCTGTGGCTTGCGGCAAGCCGAACACGTGAGGATGCCTCGTCGATTAGGTCTATGGCTTTATCGGGTAAAAATCTGTCGCTTATATATCTTGCCGAAAGTTTAACGGCAGATTCTATGGCGTCATCGGTTATTTTTACCTTGTGATGTGCTTCGTACTTATCTTTAAGTCCCTTTAAAATGAGGATTGCGTCCTCCTCGCTCGGTTCGCTTACGGTGACGGGTTGGAAACGGCGTTCAAGTGCCGAATCTTTTTCAATGTTTTTACGGTACTCACCGATGGTGGTAGCGCCGATTAACTGAAATTCGCCCCTTGCAAGTTGCGGTTTTAAAATGTTTGCCGCATCGGTAGAACCCTCTGCCGAGCCGGCACCGATTATGGTATGAACTTCGTCAATAAACAAAATAATGTTTTTGGACTTTGTAACTTCGTCTATTACCGCTTTTATTCTTTCTTCAAAGTCGCCGCGGTATTTTGTGCCTGCAACCATTCCGGTTAAATCAAGGGTAATAAGCCGTTTATCCGCAAGAATCTCCGGCACGTTACCGCTTGCAATTTGCTGTGCCAACCCCTCTACCACGGCGGTTTTACCTACACCCGGTTCACCTATAAGACACGGGTTGTTTTTGGTTCTTCGGCAAAGAATTTGAATAACCCTTTCAATTTCTTTTTCCCTGCCTATAACGGGGTCTATTTTACCCTCTTTAGCTTCGGCTGTTAAATCTCTGCCGTATTTTAAAAGGGTGGGAGTTTTAGCGTCCTGTTCTTTTTTTTCTTTGCTTACGCTGTTAACGTTCGGCTCTATTCCCGAAGCGTTAAGTGCTTCGGTAGTAAGCATAGCAACATCTACGCCGAGTTCATTTAAAAATCTTATGGCGTAATTGTCCCCCTCGCTTAAAATAGCAATAAGTAAATGTTCCGTACCTACATATTTTTTGCCCATATTACTGCAACCGTTCATTGCAACCTCAATAACCTTTTTGGCTCTTGGTGTGAAATAATCGGGCGAGAGTTTTGTAGGTGTGCCGCAACCGATTTTGGCACGGATAAGTTGCTCTATTTTTTCGGGCGTAACACCGTTTTTGTTAAGCACCGCCGAAGCAACGCCGCTGCCTATTTTTAAAAGTCCCAAAAGCAAATGCTCGCTTCCTACATAGGTGTGTCCCAATACTTCTGCCGAGTTGATTGCAAGGTTTAAAGCATCGTTTGCTTTTGAAGTAAATCCGTTGAAGTTATATTTCATAAAATTCCCTTCTTTGTATTATTTTAATGCTTCCCTTATCATATTTGCACGGTAAATATCACGTTCATCCGCTTCTAAAATGTTGTATTTTTGCATTAACATAAACGGTTGTGACTCTATCAGCAATTTTATGGGGGATACTTCCAAATTAAGTATGCCCATACTTTGACCGAGTTTAACACGGGAAAGCAAATTCATTGTTTCTTCGCTTGAAATAATTCTGCAGTTTTTAAGTATTCCAAGTGCTCTGTAACAAACGTCTTCTATTTTATAACTGTTAAACCCGTTTCGTTTTTCTTTTTCTTTTTCTATAAGTTGAGTTGTAATAATTTTAAGGTTATCTATTGCGTTTTTTTCGCTAAGCCCCAAGGTTATTTGGTTGGAAATTTGGTAAAACGATGCCGCCGATTTAGAACCCTCGCCGTACATTCCCCTTACCGTAAAACCGATTTTGCCTATCGACTGGGAAAGCGTTTCAATTTCACCGCCTGTTTCAAGTGCGGGTAAATGAAGCATAACCGAAGCACGAAGTCCCGTACCTAAATTAGTGGGACATTCGGTTAAAAAGCCCAATTTGGAATCAAACGCAAAGTGCAAAGTATCGTACAAAAGGGTATCTAACCTT
This sequence comes from uncultured Clostridia bacterium, assembly GCA_946006915.1. GTDB lineage: Bacteria > Bacillota > Clostridia > Oscillospirales > Acutalibacteraceae > UBA737. Next base: position 2,230 of record CAMFZK010000034.1, on the reverse strand, counting down.
GAGGCAATGTCATACGCCTTTTCCAACTGAAGACCGCCTAAAATTACCTGAATTCTGATATGGTCCTCTTCCCCTACCATAATACTTATGCTTTCGTCTTCCGAAAGTATGATAGCGCCGTCAATTCCGTTTCCCGCAAATTCGGGACTGATAATATGACGTTCCACCATTGCAAAGCGCTGTGTTTCGGGGATATCACGCATTTCAATGTATTTAAGTGATTTTGCAAAAGGTGTGTTGCTGTTGCAAATTGCATCCCTAACCTTAATGTTAAGGTCGTGCTTTTGCTCGCTTGTCATTCGTGACGGAAAAGGTATTCCTTTAAGGTTACGTGCAAGCCGTATTCTTGAACTCACCGCAATATCGTCCATAGGTGCTTTTTCGTTATACCAATTACTCATTACCCTTTCCCTCCATTTGCCGAATTTTATCCCTAATAACCGCCGCCTGTTCGTAATTTTCTTCGGCTACAAGTCGGGTTAATTCGTTTCTTAAATCCTCTACCGTTTTAGTTTGCGGTTTTACCATAAGCGGTGCGCTGTTTGGCACTTTGCCAACGTGTTTGGTACTGCCGTGAACCCTTTTTAAATAAGGCAAAAGTTCGTCATAAAACGTGGTGTAACATTCACTGCAACCAACCTTGCCGGTTTTTGCAATATCCGAAAAAGTGGAACCGCAAACCGAACATTTTGTTTGGTGTCCCAAAAGTTCGCTGCCCGAAATTTCACCAAACATTGAAGCCAGCATACCCGCCAAACTGTTACTACTGTATCCTTCCTTTGCCGCACAGTAAGCGCATAAATTATATTCCTTAACAACCCCGTTTACCACCGTTTTAATATGTGTGGTGGCGTGGTTTTTTCCGCATTTTTCACACAACATAAAATTCACTCCTTAAATCTGGGTTAAAAGCATTTGTTTTAGTATTGCCGCACGGATACTGTCTTTAAACATCGGCGGAACATTTTGCATTACGGCATTGGAAACCGCCGCCGCCATTATCTGCGCCGCAGCTTCGGAAATAAGTCCGTTTTCTATACAGTTTTCTATTACAATTCTTGTGGACATAGCGTCAATACCGTCGCCTATCGAATTTACAATATGCATAAGCGCCGAACCGTCCCTGACCTCTACACGCTTAATTCTGATGTACCCTCCGCCGCCACGTCGGCTTTCAATAATATATCCGTGTTCGGGTGTAAACCGCGAAGAAAGTACATAGTTAATTTGGCTTGGCGCACAACCGAACAAATTGGCTAATTCGTTACGCTGTATTTCGGCAGTATTCGCTTCCGATTCGTTAAGCATCTTTATAATCTGTCTTGTAATCATATCACTCATTCGCATTTTACATCACCTTTTTGACCTTTCCTGACTATTATTATACACGAAAGTCAGGAAAAGTCAAATACTTTTTTAAAAAATTTTAAAAGTAACACAAAATATTTTCAAGCATAGTATGTGATGAAGACAAAAAAGGAGGTCTTTTATAATGTGTAACAATAACGGTGGTTGTACCTGGATTATCATTTTAATCCTCATTCTCTGCTGCTGCGGCGGTTTTGGTAACAACGGCGGCTGCGGTTGCGACAACGGTTGTAATTCCTGCTGCTAATATCTTAAAAGGGCTTAAATAAAGTCCAAAAAAGCGGATGCTATGTTGATTTTTCCATAGCATCCGCTTTTAATTTTATTCAACGAAATCAATACAACTTCGGTTTTGGGTAAAAGGCCTTACCTTGCCGTTTGCAACGGCTACATGTTCGGGATGAACCGAATAACCTTTAAGCGCCTGCTCATTCTCAAAAACCGAATACAACATAACATCGGCAGTAGAACTCGAAAGCGATTCGGTTTGAACCTTGATTTCAATAAGCCCCGGTATTTTGCCTTTAAGTGATTGGAGCCCGTCCTTTATCCCCTGCTTTACGGTGTCGTTATTGTATTCTTCCTTTAATTTCCATAAAATAATGTGTTTTACCATATAAATCCTTCTTTTTCATTTGTTATAGACAGTATATCATAAGTATTAAGAAATGTAAATACCGCATAACCTTGATTTGTAAACCTACTATAATCTTTGTTCTAAGATTGCGTTTTTAATTATTCATTAGTGAAGAGTGAAGCGTGGAAGGTAAATCCCCAAAGGCATACGCCTTTGGGGATTTGGTGGTCCAGTTGCACGCTTATCCGAACACCAGTCCGCCGCGCCGGAAAGTGCTTCTTCGGC